>DAOVHJ010000026.1 GCA_030671945.1 Candidatus Heimdallarchaeota archaeon | reverse complement strand
TAATGAATTCAAATACAATGGACCAATGGTTATAACATATAAAGAAATAAAAGAAACTAAAGTAGAAACTGAGACAGAAGCTGAAGCTAAAGAAGAAAAGCATGACTGAGAAGAGAATTATCGAGAGTTACATTAGAAAACTCTCATATCTTAATTATTTAAAACATTATTTTTTTAACCTCATTTAGGATTATATCATTAGGAATATCACAATCGGTGTCAGTAAAATGAAATTTGAAAAAATCGTTTCTAAAGGAATATCAAGTAATTCATATTTTATTGCTTCATCTTCTGAAGCAGCAATAATTGATCCTCGTAGAGATGTGGATATTTATTTAGAATATGCTCAAACCCACAATGTAAAAATAACAACTATTTTCGATACACATCGAAACGAAGATTTTGTTAATGGCTCACCTCAACTCGCTTTTATGACTGGAGCTGAAATATATCATGGTCACAGACTTTATTTTAAATATGGCAATCCAGTAAAAGAAGGAAACAAATTCATATTAGGTGATCTTGAATTTGAGATCCTTGAAACACCTGGACATACACCAGAGAGTATTTCAATAACAGTAAAAACTGATTCCGATCCAGAGAATCCTATAATGGTTTGTACTGGTGATGCTTTATTTGCTGGAGACGTTGGAAGAATAGATTTCTATCGAGATGAGAAAAAACAACTTGAAGCTGCTAACTGGTTGTATGATAGTCTATTTAATAAGCTCTTAAAATTACCAGAAGGAACCATTGTTTTGCCTGCTCATGGTGCAGGTTCGATTTGTGGTGCAGGGATAAGTGGATTACCTTTTACTACAGTTGGATATGAAAAGAAAACAAATGCTCCTTTACAATTGTCAAAAGAGGAATTCATTAAATACAAATCGAAAGAAAAATTCGAGATCGCACCTAATATGAGACATATTGAGAAATTCAATTTGGAAGGAGCTCCCATTTTGAAGAGCAAAATTATACCTCAAGCATTAACGGTAGAAGAAGTTAAAGAATTTCTAGATAAGGATGTACAAATTGTGGATATTCGAGAACCTGAAAGCTTTGCTGGTGGACACATTCCAAGCACACTAAGCATATGGAAAAATGGTTTACCAAATTTTGCTTTATGGATGTTAGACTATGAGAAACCAATTATACTTGTGAAGAGTACTCATCAAGAATTAGATCAAAGTATTAATTATCTCATTAGGCTTGGATTTGACAATATTCTAGGTTACTTACGAGGTTTTAGAAATTGGTACATGAAAGGGGAAAGCTACCGGGAAACGAATGTTTGGTCAGTACATGATTTGAAAAAACATCTTGAGGATGAAGAACTCTACATATTAGATGTAAGGACTGAGCATAGTGTTAAAGAAAATGGTCAAATAAAAGGATCACACCATATCTTTCTTGGAAATCTACCTCAAAAACTAGAAGAAATACCAAAAGAAAAGAAAATTGCAGTCTACTGTGATTCAGGTTTCAAAACATTTACCGGGGTAAGTTACTTGCTTAAGAATAAATACAAAGATGTAATAGGCGTTTTTGGAAGCATGAGTGCTTGGAAAAATGCTGGGTATCCAGTAGAAGAAGAAAAGAAATAGAAATAATAATATACCCAATTTGTAACTAAAATATAATTAATCTTAGCAAACCAATTACTACCTAGGAGGACTCTGTGATTAAAAAAGAAGAACTATTGAACGAATTAGACAAAATATGTACCAATGAAGACACTCCATGTCGTTTCACATTTAAGATTGGTGAGAATTTACAATCATTTAACAGTGTTGTTGAAATTTTCACAGTTGCAGGATTCACTGTACAAGAATTCGTTGATGATCATATGTGCATTCTCGCTCGAGAAAAAGAAGGCATAAACGAAGCTGTAAAAATAGAAAGAAATAATGTTCAGATTCAAGCATGGAAAAATACTATGAAAGAACTTTGCGATCAATTATCTGAACATTGTATGGAATTCGAAGAGAGCTAAAATGGTTTTTAAAAAAAGCTAATTTACATTCCAAGTAAGCTTTGCTTAAAATTAGAATTAAATATCCAAAGTATTGATAGTGAGTTAACTGAAAAAAGTTTATACAGGTAGAGATGATTTAAATGTCTAAAAACCCAGATGAAATCTCATTTGAAATTAAGAATTCAGAAAATAAGATGATATTCCTCGTCGGTGTTTTCAAAGATTTCACCGCATATAATTTTGCAGTGGATCTTAATTATTCATACTTAGATTTTAATTCCTTTTTACAAGAAAATAGAATAGATTCACAGCATTTTCAAAAAGCTGATTCAGCAAGAGAAGCTAGTATAAAAATTAGTATTGATCAATGGACACAAAAAGTAGCTTATAGAGAACAAAAAGGAACAATAATTATTGATGGATTTGATCCAAAAAAAATCCCTGATTTATTGACCAGAAGTCTATTGATGCAAGAATTACTTCATCTATCAAAAAAGAGCTCGAAACTACAAACTCATCTTGTATTTGTAATTGATCTAAAAAATGGCGCACTTGAAGAGCAAATATTGCCAAAAATTCTGGAGCAGGGTTTTATAATAAATGCTGATTAGCAATTCTTCTTTTAAATTAAATTTGAGTGAATGAATTGAAAGAGATAACGAGGATTTCCGAAACAAGAATAAGAAAATTTCACGAAAAAATTTTTACTTGGTGGAAAAAGAATAAAAGATCTTTACCCTGGCGTGAAACCACAAATCCATATTACATTATGATTTCTGAAATTATGCTGCAGCAAACACAAGTGAATCGTTCAATAGAAAAATACTTGGAATTCATTGATAAATATCCAACAATAAAAGATTTAGCTGAAGCATCTGTTTCTTCTGTATTAAAAAGTTGGTCAGGCTTAGGCTATAATAGAAGAGCTCTGTGGTTACATGAAGCAGCAAATCAAATAGTAAAACTAAAAGATTTTCCAGAAACACCAGAAGAATTGCAGAAATTAAAAGGGATAGGTCCGTATACTTCAAGATCAATTCTTATTTTTGCATTCAATTATGATATTGCAACTGTAGACACAAATATTAGAAGAATTCTAATAGCAGAAAATTTTGCAAAAAAAGAAACAAAAGAAAAAGAGTTATTTATCATAGCTCAAAAACTTCTTCCGAAAGGCAAGGCTAGAGATTGGCACAACGCCTTAATGGATTTCGGATCACTTGTTTTAACTTCCGCAAAAACTGGAATAAAACCAAAAACAACAACTTCTAGAAATTCAAAAGAAAACAGACGATTCCGAGGTATTATAGTAAAATATCTAACACGAAATTCTAAAGCATTAAAAGAGAGAATGATAAAAAATTGTAATATCCCAACTGAAAAAATAGATGATATTCTAGAAGGATTATTAGCTGACGGTTTGATAATAAAAATAAGAAAATACTATGCGTTACCAGAATAAGAAATAAAGAGAAAAAAATGGAAGAGGAAGGAAAAAAAAATTCCTTCTAATCTAATTTTACTATGATATTATTGAGTTCTGAAAGCAAATCATTGAATTGTAGTTTTTCACACATTGAAATATCATTGTTAATTCGTTCAGTCATTTCTTTGATTTCTTTTTTAGTGATAACCCGAGAGTCAATTTGATTTAACCATGTATGGTATTCTATGATGTTCTTTTCAATTGCTTCTCGAGAAGTTAACCAGATTTTATTACCGACAAGAGTTATTCCTTTGGCTTCGGAAAACTCATTGACAAGCTGTTTAACATCACCTTTGTTTAATTTCTTATCAACATGAACAGAAATTTCTTTGATGGTTAAACTCGCAAGACCATCACTCTTTTGTTTAGCAATGAAACGAAACATCTTCTGTTCAGGACGAGTAGTATAATAAACAACGAAGAATATCGTTAAGAGAATCAAAACACCAATAGCAGAGCTTGTGCCTATTGCAACAAGTATGGTTGTCAAACGTTGACGAGGATTGCTATCCGCATCAAGGGGATCTGTGCCCTCAAGAATTTCTTCAGAATCGGAATAGGTATCGAAATCGGTGTCCTCATTATTTGGATCAGTTCCGTAAGTTTTGACTTCTTCCCCATCAGTAAGATTATCATCGTCGGAGTCTTCGTCGTAAGGATCAGTTTCATTGTTCATTTCTTCTTCATTGGTTAAACCGTCTGTGTCGGGATCATCATCAGCATCATCAATGTTAGGATCAGTACCATTGTCAACTTCCCATTCATCACCAAGACCATCCGAGTCTGTGTCAGGATTCCTTGGATTTGTATCGGCATCAAATTCTTCAACATTAGAAAGACCATCGCCATCCGCATCAGAGAATCCGTCTGGAACAAGAGGATTGAATGAATTATCAATTTCCCAACCGTCTGGCATGCCATCTCCATCGGTGTCTGCATCAAGAGGATCGGTTCCTAATTGAAACTCTTGCCAATTTGTGAGATTATCTGAATCAGGATCGGCAGATGCATCAATTACTAATGGATTGGTGCCATACGTAACTTCCCAGTAATCAGGCAGATTATCGCCATCTGTGTCATTTGAATTTACATCTGTTCCATGAGTAATATACTCAGCAAAATCACTTAATTGATCATCGTCCGAATCGGCATCAAGGGGATTTGAATTTGAAAACATTACTTCAATGCCATCTTTCAAACCATCGGCATCCGAGTCTGAATTTAATGGTTTACCAGTAACAATCCAACCTGTACCGTTTGCATATGTGTGTGTATCATTAAAGTAACCATTAACTTCTTCTCCGTCTGTTAATTCATCGGCATCTGTGTCGTTGTTATTTGGATTTGTCAAGGAAACATCGTGTTCAAAGATATTTGTTAATCCGTCGCTGTCTTTATCGGAAGTTGTGTCATCACTAAGTGGATCTAAGAAATAATCTACCTCGTATTTGTCTGACATTCCATCAGCATCTGTATCAGTAGATAACGGATCTGTGCCATATACATTAATTTCTTCTCCATCTAATAATAGATCGTCGTCTGAATCAGTGTCTGTGGGATCTGTGAAAATATAACCGGTACCATTAGCAAAGGGACTGGTTGGATAGAATATTCCCCCTAATTCATATCGATCTATTAACTCATCAGAATCGGTATCATTGTTAACTGGATTTGTACGGTAACCATCAAGTCCTAAGAATATCTCTTCATCATCTCTAATAGTATCATTATCAGAATCAATGTTCAGAGGATCTAATCCATTGAAATAATCACTAGTTGCATATGGGTTATCTGGAGCATAATATCCATAATATTCTGGACCATCAAGTAATGTATCATTATCTGTGTCCGGATTAAATGGATCTGTTAGAATATCATTTATTTCATAACCATCATAAAGCTCATCGCTGTCAGAGTCTAGCAAGATAAGTTCTATTCCTTCCGCTCCATCCAAAATATAAGCATGTTCATCATATACTCTTACTCCGAAACCATCACCTGTATCCTCATATTGACCAGCAAATGATACATCTAGATTACCAACATTTGTAGCATTAAATATCCGCATTCCAATATCATCTTCATATGTAACAAAAGCTGTTCTTTTCTCAAGATAAACATCTGCCGCATGAGTAGCATCACTGTATTGATACACTAATGATGGATCTGGGTGACTGTAAAGTGAGAGGATAAAGAAGCCGTTATAATCAGCTACAAAAGCATAATAGTAGTCTTGAGTAATACTAATTTCAATTTGCTTTGCTGAGCCAGAATTATACCCTCCAAGTCTTAGCGGATTCTCTTTGTTTGAAATAGAAATCTTGTGTACACCATAATCAGCATCACAAATGAAAGCATAAATATTGTAAACTTTAACATCCCTGATATCATTTTGTACCTTAAAATATCTTCCAACAAAAAGTGGTTGAGCAGGAATCGTAATATCTACAATTGCCATGCCAAAAATGCCATAGGCAAGATAAGCAAATTGACCATCTATATCGACTCCATAACAAGTTGCTATACCAAACTGATCTTTCATAGTAAACAGTTCAACTGGACTAATTTTGTTAGTAATATCCAAAATTACAAATCCATTTAAGCCATAACATAAGTAAGCAATATTCCCTTGAATGTAAACACTATAAGCAATTTCTGTTCCATTTATGAAAAAGCCTATCTCAGAGATGTTTGTTTTATCTGTTAGATTGAGTATTCTAAAACCATTGACACCATCAGCTAAATATGCGAAATCTCCATCAACAACTATATCTCTAGCATCAACAGCACTATAATTTCCATATAGTGTATAATTATGGAGATAGCTCTCCATACTCATAATAGTATCTTTTGGATCTATACCTTGCTTGATCAAAAGATTGTCTTCAATATTAATTTCTTCATTCTTAAAATCATCATTTAGCTGTTGTGGTTGAAATGATAACGTCAACAACACAGCAAACATAAATGAATAGAGTAATATGTTTCTAGTTGTTTTCCAAGTCATTGTGGATTAACCTCAAATATTTTTTCGCATATATATTAATTGTATATTTCTTAGCTTCGTTTTTGTATAAAAAATTATTATCCTTTTTGAATTTTTAGTTACTCTTGGAATCGAAATATATCGTTTATTTTGTTTTTATTCTTGATTAAAAGCAGTTATTTTTAATAATCATTTGAGCTAATCCAATAGTAAATCTTTTAATTAATAATGCAGATTTTTTCTGCATGAAGACAGTAGTAATTCTAACCCAACCTAGAAGTGGTTCTTCACTACTAGCAGGAATATTGCATCATTTGGGAGTATACATGGGCGAAGAAAGGAACTCCAAAGAGGTACATATAAAAATAAATTGGGTTCATTTGAAGACCATCGTTTTTTGGCATTAAACCACAATATCCTGTTCAAAGCTGAAAGATTAATGGGTTATCATAATAGATTTAGCGATGAAGATGGAAAAGTAGAAGCTGCTGTTAAAGAATATATGAAAGAACTTGAGGAATATGTTAAAGAAAATGAAAGAGAATTCTGGGGCTTCAAAGAAGCAGTTGTTATTTATACAATCCCATATTTTGAACATCTACTAAAAGATCCTCATTATATTGTCTTGCATCGTGATGCAGAGAGTGTAGCTAATTCGCAAATTAGAGCTGGGAAACTTAGAAATTGGCCACACGAGATAAAATCAGAATTTTCTTATTTCACACGAAAATTGCGTTTTAAATTATTCTTGAGAACAATGAAAACAACTTTCACAAAAGGTTTTGTCTATAGAGAAAGGAATTTCATAATCAAACTTACGCTAGATGCACAAGAACGAATCAAGCGATTTATTGAAAACAGAAAAAATATAATAATTGAGTTGTCGCAAATTATAAAAAATCCAGAAGAAACCATTGAGAAAATAATCAAATTCTTAGGCCTTAAACCAACAAAAGAACAAATCAAAAATGCAATTGATTTTATAAGACCGGAACTTATTACGTCAAATATTAAGAAACCAGATCAGTAAAAAATTTGATTTCAGGATAACTTTCAGTTTTATTTCTTTCTTTTTCTTTTGAACATAAGCAGCATTAGCGAGAACAAACTTATACTATAAATTAAAGGAATTCCTGCATCCAGTGTATCCCAAACTAGTTCTAGAATTACAAGATTTTCTTGACCGTATGCTGAATAAATGAAACCGTTTGAACAAAATACATCACAGACATCTCCATTAGCAAAGAAGAAACTGAGGAATTCAGGAGCTGTAATATTTGATATATCATAAGCAAAAATTCCTCGATAAATATCAGCAACAAAAATTATGTTTTCATGTATATCTGCAGATATTGCTCGAGAGAAATATGGTATGCTACTAACAGCAACGAGATTAGTTATCTCAGTATAATCAAGAATCCTTATTCCATTATTCCAATCAACCATAAACAAATACTCATCAGTTAAGAAAATGTCAACACAAAATCCTAGCCCATTATTATAATGATTAATTTTTACCGGGTTATAGATGTCACTAATATCTAATATAATAAGTCCAGCATTAAAGCAAGCTAAAAGTGCATATTGATCGTAAATTAAAACATCTCTTGCAGTTACGTCCCCAGGTTCTACATAGGAACTGATTTGAAGTATATTCGCTGGATTTGAAATGTCAAGTATTTCAAAAGTATCATTCAAGCCAGCAGTATAAGCTAGATTATTTTCAACGTGGATACCATAGACTATACTTTGTGATTTATTATAATGACCAATTCTTTGTGGATTATTAGGATTCGATTTATCAATAATTTCTAAACCATCATCGAAATCAGCTAAATACACATAGTTTCCTTGCAATGCTAAATCATATGTCAATCCCGTACGATCAGAATATGTACCAACAAATTCAGGATTAGTTTTATCAGAGATATCAATTATTTCTAGACCAGCATTAAAATCAGCTATAAAAGCTAGATTGTTTTCAATTTCAACAGCAATTGAATATCCACCGTTATCAAATTGACCAATTTTGACAGGATTTGTGGGAATTGTTGTATCGATGATTTCTAAGCTATCCCTAAAATCAGCAAAATAAACTAAGTTATCTTTTAGGAATAATCCTGATCCTTCACCTCCATCATTAAAACTTCCCAGTAAAGAAAGTGAATTCGGATTTGTGGCATTTAGAATTACTAATCCATTGTCCTTTTCTGAAACATATATGATGTCATCTGTCACATTAATTCCTCTGGGACCTCCTCCATCATCCCAAATAGTAATTTCTTGTGGAGCATATACATTTGAATCATTATATAATGCAACTCCTTCTTCTTCATCAACAAAGTAAACTATATCTCCAACACGACAAATATCCCACACTACAGTAAAGGTATCTATTTCTGAAATTAAAACAGGAACCTCTGGCACAGAGATATCAATTGAAGCATAACCATAGCGAGTTGTTATGTATGCAATATCATTAAAGAGAAATACTTCTTCTGCTCTAGTACCATTATATTGACCGATTTCTATGGGATTTGATGGATCAGAAATATCAAGGATTTCTAAACCATCCGTAAAATCAGCAACAAAGGCAAGATCACCTCGTACTTCTACACATAGTGCAGCTGAACCATCATGGAATTCCCCAATTTTTGTTGGATTGTTTGGATTGGAAACATCGATTATTTCTAAACCATCTAAGTGATCTGCAAGGTAAAGCAAGTCATTTTCTATCCATAAATCCCAAGCAAACCCACTTCCATCAGAATATTGACTTAGAAATACGGGATTTGTAGGATCCGTGACATCAAGTATCAACAATCCCTCTTCATCATCTGCTAAATATGCTATGTTATCATCAACAACAACATTAATTGCTGTTCCACCATAGTTGTTGTCAAACTGGCCAATTTCTACAAGATCTGAAGGTTCTGTTGTTTGATTAGAGGAAAAATCATTCCTAATCCTCTTGTTTGAAAAACTTTCTCCATTTAACCAGAAGTTCATAGTGATTAAATTAAATAATAAAAAGATAAAAGCAATTCTTCTAATTGACTGAAAAAATCTCCTTAATGTAATACTATTAAGATACAGCAAATCTCTTTCCAATAAGAAATTAGTTTAACATAATATTAATTTTTCACCTACGAAATTAATTAATGATAAAGATACAAATGATTATGTGATTGAAAATGATTATTGATGGACATGCACATGCAACAGCTGAATTTGCTGATCCAAAGACATTGAATGAGATAATGAAAGAATTAAATGTATCAAAAATAGTCTTATGTCCAGGTAGAGGGATGGATCCCGACTATGAACCCCTCAGACCAAAAGTAAGACAATCACTTCTAGTTACAAACCATAGAATTCTATTCTTGTCAAATCATCTATTGAGAAGATGGTCTAAGCATGTAACTGACAGAGATTTAGGGAACGAATACATCTTCAATTTAACAAAAGAAATGCCAGGGAAAATCATTCAATTTTATTGGGTGAATTTTTTGAACGAAAATTTCTATTCAAAAATGGTTGATGCTTATAAAAGGATGAAATATCAAGGAATTAAACTTCATCAGGCTGTTGTTCCGTTTGATAATGAAAGTGAGGAACTTGAACATGTAGTAAAATTTGCTGGTGAGAACAACCTACCAATATTCATCCATATCTTCAATTCTAAAGAAGCTAATAAATTAGTTAAACTAGCAAGAAGATTCCCAAAAACGAATTTTATTATTGCTCATTTGATGGGATTAGAAAATGCAATCAAATACGGGAAGGATTTGAGCAATTTCTACTTTGATATTTCAACTTATTTCATTATAAGTGAACGTCGGATAAAAAAAGCAATCAAATACTTTGGAGCAGATCATGTTTTTCTTGGATCAGACACACCAATGGGTTATGATAACCTTAAAAATAACTTAGAAAAAATTCAAAATATGGACTTGCCGACTGAAGAAAAAGAATTAATTCTTGGTAAAGGAATTGCAAAACTCCTTAGATTATAATTTCTCGCCTTTTCTCTGGATGTAATAAATAACAGTACCATCAGCTAATTCTTCTCTGGATACAATTTTGTGGTTGAAATTTCTACAAAATCTAGGTATACTATTATGTGAATGAGGAGTATCAGAACTTACTTTTAGAATACCTCCCATTGGAACCTTACGTATATTTAGTCTGACACGCATTGAAGGAATTGGGCAGGGTACGCCTTTCGCATTGACAAATAAATCAAACTTTTGTTCTTTTTTTGTCATCGTCATTGATAGATGTATAACACTCTTACTTAAAAAGCTATTACTTTTTTTAACAAAATTTGATAAAAAGTATAGAAATTGATGAATCCAGTAATAGTTTGTAATTAATTACTCTTTAATAAAATCCAGCACTAATTAAATATGATAAAGATGGCTATAAGAAAAAGTAAAGAAATATCTAATCCTGTAATTTCAAAATGGATTAATCATAAAGGAAAAGTAGATTATTCGTTACTAAAAAAAGATCAGTGGTTTTGGGAACAAATTTTCGCTTTAGAAAATGCTGATCTTCGCAATTATACACGTAATGAAAAGCTGGCTTTTTGGTTGAATACTTACAATCTATTGACAATTAAGGGAGTACTAATTGAATTAGATAAGAATCCTAAGTGGAAAGGGAATGTTACTGTATTAGCGAAATTAAGATTTTTCATTCTTAGAAAATTTCTTGTTGCAGGTAAGAAACTCAGTTTAAATTATATAGAAAATAGCATTATCCGACGAAGATTCAAGGATCCTAGAGTTCATTTTGCATTAAACTGCGGAAGTGCAAGCTGTCCCTTTTTACCAAACAAGCTATTTCAAGCTGAAAGTTTGGATAAATACCTAGATAATCTAACCAAGTTTTTCATAAACTCTGGAAATGTAAGAATAGATGAAGAAACTAGAACTGTTTATCTTTCACGCATCTTCAAATGGTACAAGAGAGATTTCGTTGTCGTTGGGGGATTAGAACAATTTATCAATAAATATTGGAAAAAGAATGTAATCGATTTTACAAAGTATCTAATTAAGTTTGAAGATTACGATTGGAGTCTAAATAAACAATAGGAAAAGAAAATAAGATAAAAGTGGAAAAAAGTTACCTTAAGCTTTTTTCCAGTATGTTATTAGTATTCCAACGATAGCGAGAATTGCAAAAACACCAATTAATCCGCCAATGATTCCACCAAAAATTCTACCGTAGGGTCCCATTGTTGGGAAATGTGTTTCTGTATAGTCTTCATAAACAATAATGACAACATCATAACCACCGGTTGCATTGTTTGAGCGTCCTAATGTATACATTAAATTCCCATGTGCTTGAATATCATCTGGTTGATCTGCAAGTGGTCCCTGATAGCTGTCATCCCAAAGCAAGGTTCCATTTGGTAGAAATTCAGCCATTATTATGTCTCCTGTTGCACTATAGAAATCAGTGGATCCTGCAATGACTGGGTTTCCGTGATTATTAATTGAAATTGAATTACCATGATCTGTCTGTAAATTCCAAGTGGCATTCCACAGCATTTCCCCTGTAGAAGAATTAAATTTGACAATAGCAGCATCTGCAATGCCAAGATCACCAACGACATAGATGCTAGTACCATTTAAAGCGACATCATATCCTCGGTCATTTGGGCTTGTATCACCAACAGTTCTATTCCAGATATGATATCCTGTTGCATTTAATTTAATCAAAACTAAGTCCATTAGATTTCCTGGAGGACAATTATCCGTTGTAGCTCCAATATAGAAATTACCTTCGGAATCAATCACTGTTCCACCTGGGATAATTTGCTCTCTTGGGGCTGTGTTTCCATAATAAAATGTATCTTGAAGTATTCCAGCAAGAGAGTATTTTTGAATGTACAAATCACCTTCAGTGCTGTTACAAGCACCTGTTAAATACACATAATCTGAAGCTAAGGAGACACTTGTTACATCATCTTCTTGGTTAGGATCGTGTCTTGTAATGTTCCACAATTTTGTTCCATTATGAGAAAATTTCACTAGAAAAGCATCATGGATGTATGATGCAGCAGCTATTTGTGTAACGATTGTTCCTCCAACATAAATGCCATTACCATCAATAACTAGGCCAGCTGGTCTTGCGGAATCAGGGGTTTTCCATGTTACATTCCAGAGGAGATTCATTTCAGGATTATACTTCATTAACCAGACATCTTCACCTGTGATACCGAATGATTTTGAATAACAGGTTACATACAAAAAGCCATTTTCTTCTACTTGTGCAAAAACTGATCCCTCATCTTGATCTCCACCCCAATTTACAACAATGGGACTTTCTTGATAACCAAAGTGTTCAATTGGGTTTGTGATCGCGCCATCTATACCAGCAAATGCTAAGAAATTGCATATAATTAGTAACCCGAGAAATGATGTAAACACGAATTTTATTTTTATTTTCAAATTATATCCTCCAGATTCCAAGATTTACATTCAATGAACTATATTTCAATTACCTATTTTAGTAATTCCTTTCTTAACTGTTTTTAATAATTCCTATCAAATTAAAAACAAAAAAATGAAGGTAAAGTGCAATCCAATTATTTTGGAATTAACCATTTACCTGCTTTGTATATTTCTTCTCCATCAAGAACTATCTTGGAATCCTTGCTTTTCATATCCTTCAAGATATCCCAATGTATAGGAGATTTATTCTTTGACCCTGCTTCTGGAAAACCGGAACCTAAAGCTAAATGAATGGTTCCACCTATTTTCTCATCAAAAAGCATATTTTTGGTAAACTTTTGTATCCCATAATTTGTACCGACAGCTAGTTCTCCTAAGATTTTTGCGTTTTCTAACTCGAGAACATTTTCCAAGACATCTTTTCCTTTTGCTGCATCATAATCAATTATTTGCCCATCTTTGAATTTAAGCCAGATATTCTCTACTTCTCGACCCATATGAATTCCCGGATAAGTGATCCTAATTGTTCCATTAACAGAATCTTCTATTTGTGATGTGAAGACTTCACCATCGGGTAAATTCT
>DAOVHJ010000067.1 GCA_030671945.1 Candidatus Heimdallarchaeota archaeon | reverse complement strand
AGTTTTGTAGTTAATGTAATTAAATCAATTGAGAAAGAAACATTAAAACCCAATTCTCGGGTTGCTTTAAATCAAAGGAATTTTGCTATAGTTGAAGTGTTACCTCAACAAAAAGATCCAATGGTTTCTGCTATGGAAGTTGAAGACAGACCAACAGTTGCATATGAAGATGTAGGTGGTCTTGAAGAACAAATCCTTGAATTAAGAGAAACTGTTGAACTCCCATTAACCAGTCCAGTATTATTTGAAAAGGTAGGTATATCTCCACCAAAAGGTGTTATGCTTTTTGGTCCTCCAGGAACTGGAAAAACACTCTTGGCGAGAGCAGTTGCTCACGAAACAAATGCAACTTTTATTCGAGTCATTGGCAGTGAACTTGTTCAGAAATTCATTGGCGAGGGTGCTCGATTAGTTAGAGAGATTTTTGAATTTGCTGAGGAAAAATCACCCACAATTCTATTTATAGATGAATTGGATGCCATTGGTTCAAGAAGATTAGACATTGCAACAAGTGGTGACAGAGAAGTACAAAGAACACTAATGCAGCTATTGAGTAATCTAGATGGTTTTGATGTCAGAGGTAATGTAAGAGTCGTTGCAGCCACAAATCGACCTGATATTCTCGATCCTGCTTTACTAAGACCTGGTAGATTTGACAGAGTAATAGAAATCGGTATGCCAAGCAAAAAAGCACGACAAGACATATTTAAAATTCACACACGAAAAATGGCTCTTGCTGAAGTAATTGATATCGATGTCTTAGTTAGCATGACAGAAGGAGCAACTGGTGCCGATATTAGGAACATTTGTATGGAAGCAGGCATGTTTGCTGTAAGAGGTACTAGAGATCACATAACAGAAGGAGATTTCAAAAAAGCAGTAAACAAAGTAATGGGTAAAATAAAATTAGATTCAACAAAGAATGAACGATTCTTTGTCTAGAATCGATTTTTTCTTTTTTCTTCTTATAACAGATTAAAATCTACGCGTTTTCCATTTTTTCTCTTGCTTTTTTCTCAAGTTTTTCTTTGATTTTTTTCAGTTGAGCAAATTGATCTCTTTCATTCTCTTCCAATGTTGTCTCTATGAAAGTAATTTGACTTTTTAATCTAGGAATTAGAATAAATCTTAATGCATTTACACGACGTTTAGTTTCTGTAATTGCTTGTCCTAATATCTGTAACATTGCTAATGTTTCCGCAAGAACAACAATTTTTTCTATCGCCTTTCGATAATCTTCAACAGTTTTATCGATCTCAGAGCTTGAGCTAGCAAAACCATAAAATAATTTCACTTCGGATTCATCTCGAGTTTTTTCTAAATCGAGTTTTGGAACGATAACTCCCGCAACATTATTTTCATAAGCTTCTATTTGCCAGATTTCAGGAGCAGCAAAAGAGATTTCTTTTAATCGTAATGGTCCAACAGCCATTTGAGCATCAACAAGTGATTGATGTGCTTTGGTGGTCAAGTTAGCAGTTTCTTCTCTTAAACCTCGAATAGAATCTACAACTTCAAAAAAGCGTATAACTAATGAATCGAGTTTTTCTTGTAGCAAATCATGACCTTTCTCTGCAAGTTTACTTCTATCACGAAGTTTCATAAGATTCATTCTTGTGGCTTGGACACCTTCACTCAATTTTTACAACCTGCCAATTAGTATAATAAGCAAATCAATAGCTTATATTAACTCAATTGTGTAAAACAACACCATAAAAAATTTTTTACGCATACCAACAAATAAAAAGTCAACGGAAATTGATAGTTAATATAAAGAGCGTATTTGGAATGGCAGAAGAAAATAATAAAATCTCAACCAGAAAGCTAAAACCTAAATCTTATTTCTTGATAACCATTTTTTCACTAATATTAGTTTTTTTAATTAATCTGATTTTGTTTATCACAGAGAAAGGTGGAAATGCAATTCCAATATTATTGATTATCCTGGCAAGTTTGATAATAATATTATTGATAATTTACATCATCATAGATATTGTAATGATTTACAGAAAGAAAACTGAAAGAAATAACCAATAGACTTTATTTTTTAAATAGAAAATACCTTTAAAAACAATAAACAGTCTACTTTCGCTGATTTTATATAAAACAGTAATTTAGAATGAAATAATGCAGAGAGAAGGTAGAAAACTTGACAAAATTGAAAGAAAACCTTGATACTGTTCTTAGTAATCACAAAAAGAAAATTTTGAATCCAGAAAGAAAAAAGCTCATTCAAGATGCTATAGAAAATCATGAAGCTATCAAAAGTGCTAATGGAGCGTTAGCTACTTGGACCCCTCCAGAATCAACAGGTCGAAGTCCGAAGGATACTGTTATCGTTAGAAGACCAGTAAGTGAAGGAAATATTGATTGGACTTCACCAAATTGCTTATCAATAACTGAAGAAACTTTCAATATGGCTTGGGAAGACGCTTTAAAATTCCTTTCTGGAAAAGAAAAGCTTTACATTTCAGATAGATCACTTGGAGCTGATCCCTCTTATACTATGAAAGTTCGGGTAGTTAGTGATAGAGCATTACACGTGCTATTTACATATAATATGTTCCGAGAACCTCCTAAAGATACGGAAAAAAAGAGCTTCTTTGCTGGAGATTCTTTTACTATACTTGTTTTACCTTACAATAAACTAGATAGAAAAAGATATGAAGGAAAATTAAGAAAACTACCCAATGGCGAAACTAGCAATATGATTGTTGCAATGGATTTTGATCGAGGGTTAGGTGTAGTAATTGGTTCTGCTTATTGTGGTTCAATAAAGAAATTAATGTTCACTGTAATGAATTATATGCTGCCCGAAATTGGTATTTTACCCTTGCATTGCTCAGCCAATGAAGGACCGAAAGGGGCCACTGCATTATTATTGGGTTTATCTGGGACTGGTAAAACAACCTTATCTGCAGATCCATCTAGAGCATTACTGGGAGATGATGAACATGGATGGAGTGAAAATGGCATTGCTAATTTTGAGAACGGTTGTTATGCTAAACTAATAAATCTAAGACAGGATAAGGAGCCAGAAATTTATGATGCCATGCTTCACGATGACGACTACTTAAGTCATGGGGCAATTTTTGAAAATACTATGATGTACCCAAATGGAGTATTTGATTTGTTTGATGATCGACTTACTCCAAACTCTAGAGGTTCATATCCCTTAAGCTTCTTGTCTAATATAAAAACACCACCTGTAGGGAAACATCCAAAAACTATTCTCTTCCTTACAGCTGATGCAAATGGAATATTACCTCCTGTATCAAAATTAACTTCAGATCAAGCAATGTTGTGGTTCCTAATGGGTTATACAAGCAAATTAGCTGGAACCGAGACAGGAATTGTTGATCCGGTATCAACCTTTTCGAGATTCTTTGGTGAGCCGTTCATGCCAAGAAACCCAAATGAATATGCGAAATTACTTGGTACTAAAATGAAGAAGCATGGAACAGAGGTATATTTAGTTAATACCGGGTGGAGTGGTGGACCTTATGGTATTGGAGAACGAATGGATATTAACTTAACAAGAAGACTAGTTGATGCTGCACTAAAAGGAGAATTAAAAAATGTGGAGTATCAAGAAGATGAAATCTTTCATCTCCATGTTCCAAAAGAATGCAAAGGAGTGCCATCAGAAGTTCTCTGGCCAAAAAATACTTGGGAAGACAAAGAAGCATTTGATATTCGAGCAAAGAAACTAGCCCAAGACTTCAGCGATCATTTTGACAAGGCTTATGCTGGGAAAGTTGATCCTGGAATTGCTAAAGTTTGTCCAGGTAAGTAGAATTTTATAAGGGTCTATAATCAAGATCCTTCAATTTTCTTTTTCTTAAAAGCTAATAGCTCTATAGAAAAAATTACGAAAGGTTTTTTTGAGCTAATTGTCAATTTATACCAAATACTACAAAAGAAGCTGTTGTGTTTAGATAAAATTATAAAAATAATAGATGAGGAAGGCATTTTTTGTCACAAAAGGAAGAAATCCAAGAAGCAATCAAGCAGCTAAAGGATTCAGATGAAAAAATAAGAAGTCAAGCTGCCTTAACACTTGGTTGGGCAGGCGAAGGAGACGTAATTAATCCTTTGATTGAAGTGCTCAAAAATGATATTTCACCGAAAGTACGTGCAAATGCAGCTATGTCTCTTGGTCAACTAAATAATGAAAATGCAATACAATCTTTGATATCTGCTTTGAGTGATACAGATGCTTTTGTGAGAGGGATGATTGTTTATTCTCTGGGGTTATTGAAAGCAAAAGAAGCTCTTAATTCATTAATTATGATATTAGAAACAGATCCCGATAAAGAAGCAAGAATGGCCGCAGCAGATTCATTATCACAAATTGGTGATGAAAAAGCAATAAAACATCTTGTGAATGCTTATGTCAATGATCCAGAAGATTCCGTTAAAGCAGAATCGAGAGATTCATTAAATCGTCTTGGTAAACAATTTAACATCACAGAAATAGATGTATTAATTCAAAATGAAATGGAAAAAAGACAAAAAGCACAAATCTCTTCAGCTCAAGTCGTGCGTGATCAATTTTTGGATGATATGCAGAAGAATGAGATGGAAAAACAAAGAAAAGAAATTATAACAATCATATCAGAAGAATTGCCAAAATTATTGGAATATGCAATACATAATGAAGTTATTCCTTTCGATAGCATTTGTGCTAGATTTAATTGCGACGATTTTACTTTGGAATTCGCATTAACAAAATTAATTGAAAGCAATAGTATTAACGTAAAAGTTAATGCCTCTGAGAAAAGCTTCACTGTTTTGAAACCCCAAGCTGAATTAAGTGAAGATGCACAAATGAAACTAAAATTGATTAGAAAGAAGTTTGGAATTGACTGGTAATTCGTTTTTGGAAAACTTGTTCTTCATCTTATCTTATTTCTTTTTCTTCCTGCCATAAATAATACTTGCAACCAATATCGTTCCTAAACCAATAACTGCTATTAGAAATCCAAAGCCAGGAATAAAACCGGATACAAATTTGAATCTCGGTAATTCGAATCCTGTTTGTCGATTAATTATCAGCAAATCCTCTGTAATGGAATAACCTTGGAATTGTCCAAACATGTATGTAGCAATTCTATATCCAAGAAGAATGCCACTAATTTTATCCCATACAAATTTTATCATATGATCAAATTGAAGAGAAGTATTACTCGATTCATTCTCATATGTTCCACGTATATACATGTCAAATATTACCTGGTTATCAACAGTTTCTAGTTCTGCTTCTAAAGTTGCATCAAATAATAATGAATTTGGTAATGCATTGTGATATTCCAGAGTTGTAAGGTTATCCAAGAAGTCCCAAACTTCTTGTTCAGGTTCCACAAAAAACCATTGTTTAAGCGGTGGACCACGATTTATTTCATCTTTATTGAAACCTGAATTTACTAAGCGATTACACTCCTCAACAGGATAATAAAGGAACTTGGAGAATTGAGACAAAAACATGTCATTTGTAATAAGCCCATTTGAATTGGCATTAGTATAATTTGTAACCTTAAAATCTACTCCCCAAACATTATCAACATCTAAAACATCAACATCGTATCGTGTATTCATATCAACATTAATTTCATTAAAGGAAGCTCCTTCACCACTTGCTTCTAGATTATTGATTTTCACTATCCAGACAGAGCTTTCAAGTAAATATTCTGTGGATTCCCCAGAGATGTCACCCCAAGTAGCTTGAGTCTTAACAATAAAAGATGAACTATAGACAATGAATGTCAGTATTAATGGCATTATAACGAATGAGAGTTTTTTGATGTTAAATTTCAATTATTACCACCAAACTAAGTTGCAACATTTAATCTATTATCTCATAATTTCACTTGGAATTAAAACCTTGCTTTAAGTTGGAAACCTCATAAAAAGAAATATGGCTGATTTAAGAAACCATTAAAAGAAAGTAATTTCTTAATTATACAATTGAAACTAATAATGTAATTAGGAGTAATAAATTTTGAAGGAGATTAAAGTTGGAAATATCGTTGGGAAAGTAGGTAAGATTGTCTATGATTACTTAGAAGTCTTAGAGCATCCTGTCGGTACAATAGAAAGATTACCAGTTATAATTGCCCAAGGAGTGAATTCGGGTCCTACTTTGTGGTTGACGAGTAATATTCATGGGAATGAATATACTGGTATTCCAGTTATTCATCGAGTGATTAATAGCTTAAATCTAGAAGAATTAAAGGGGACAGTAATAGCCATACCTACACTAAATCCTGCTGGCTCACGAGTAAGAACCAGATATCCATATTACGATAGAAAAGATCCAAACAGACTTTTTCCTGATGGTAATCCATTCAAAGAAAAACCAAAAGAAGGAATAACAGAAACAAGTGAAATAACAGTCGATGAAGAGAAAAAAGAAGAGGAATTAACCATCAAGACTGAAAAAGTAGTGAAAATATCAGTTGATCAAGAAGACAAAGAACCTAAGATTGTAGACCCACTTGCGATATTTGATAACGAAGAATTATATCCATCTGTTCAGGAAATGATATGGAAAAATCTATTTGAGATACTAAAAGAAACAGCTGATTACTTATTGGATTTACATAATGCGTTTATAAAATCTATCCCATTTAGTTTTCTCGATAGGGTTCTGTATAATCCTGATGTAGAGGATGATAATAAGAAAGCAGAAAACCTTTACAATCGTACAGAAGAAATGGTAAGAGCTTTTGGTTTGACGATAGTTCGTGAAACAACTCCAAATAAATATATACAAAAGAAATTACATCGATCTACTTCTGGTGCGGCACTAAATTATCTGAGAATACCATCGTTTACCGTTGAGCTTGGTATGTATCTAGATATTGAACCGGAAGTTGTTGATGCTGCTACAATAGGCGTGTTTAATGTTCTAAAATGGGCTAAAATGGTAAAAGGTAGTGTAGAAAAAATAACCTCTGTTCCAGTCATTGCTGAAAATGAAGCTGTTAGATACATCGGTCATCCTAGAACAAAGAAATCAGCAATCATTGATCTCAAGATCAAGAAAGGAGATTTTGTGAAAAAGGGTGATGTTGTAGCTGTTGCTCGAGATATTTTCGGTCGACCAATCAAAGATGATTTCGAAATTAAAACAGAAGTTGATGGATATGTCTTCATGATAAATGAAGGAATACTCAGATATCCAAATGAAGAAATTTGTTGGTTAGCTTCTCCTGATACTCAACCTATGGTTGATAAATGGCCTAAGAAATCAAGGAAATAAAAAAAAAAAGAAAAAACATGCGTAGAAGTTTTTCTACGCTCTATTCTTTTGTATTATTTTCGTCTTTTAGCTATTATGGGTAAACCAATGAGTACTGCAAAAGCTGGAATAACCAAAAACCATTCGAATCCAGGGATGAAGCCAACACCGGGTAAATTGTAACCTACTTGTTCAACACGTTGTTCATATTTAATTGAGACAGCTGTAAAGTCCATTTGACCAGAATAATTAATGTTCATAGAATAGCCTTTCATTACACCAGTAGTCTTATCAAATGCAAAAATCAGTGAATAAGTTCCACCGTAATTGTGACCAGAAACTGCGTCTGTAAAAGTCAAGTCAAGATGCCATTCAAAAACAGCTATAGCAGTAGCATTATCAAAAGTTCCACCCATATTGGTAATTGACCATTCTGGATCACTTAAAGCAGTCGATACATAGGATCCATTTGACATTTGATAAAAGAATTCAGAAAATGCTGGAGCATCTATAAAAAACAATGGAAAGATAGAAGGTCCTAAATCAGCTGCTGTTTGATTCCAAACACTTGGGATTTCACCAAGTAAAAGCGGATAAAACATGTACAATAACATACCCAATAAATCTAATCCGCCATTAGAGCCAGAATCTGTAGCACTACCAACAGTCATATCCCAACTTACAGCAGAAGCACTTGCTGCTGTTACTGCAACAGTGAATTGTGTATTCACGGGATAATTTGCTTCTTCAAATTGAAATCCTGTTCCAGCTGATGCATCAGTTGCATAACTTAAATCCCAGCTGGCTTTAACCACATCATATGTAAAGGAATTACCAACAGCTACATTATAATCAGCTTTTGCCATTGTAGGAGCAAGCATGACAATAACTAGAAGAAATGGTAAACCTATTTTCATTAATTTTTTCAAATCTTTCACCTAAAAGTTTATTAAAATTTTTTAATCGATAAATAGAAACTGCAGTTTGTATTTATGAATGTTACTTAAGTAACATAAACAAAGACCGATTTTTCTAGACTACAAGAATAAACTGATGGAACTATAAAAACACAATGAAAACGGGATTTTTGAACTTATGAATGAGTTTATTATAAGTTATTTCGATTGTAGTTTGTAAGTTTCATTGGAGTTAATATTCTTGCATATGTTGAGAATGACTAAAAAACCGTTTCTCCTATTCTTTTTATTTCTATTAATCAGCAATATTTCCTTTATATTTGGTAATGCTTTACAGCAATCAGAAATTAACCTTTTACCAAATGCTGGGGATGAATCACAAATACAATCATATGCAGTTGCTATTAATTCTACAAATAACATTCATGCTGTTTACAATAAGCAAATACAAATTCATAACTCACTTGAGTATATTGTAACAGGTGCTGATTATGTATGGAATTTGACTTCAAGTATTGTGATAGAAGAAAATAGTTCGTTGAATATTATTGGTAGACCTACTATGGTTGCTGCATCTGATAGATTACGATTAGTTCTTGCTTACAGCACAGTTGCAGATAGTGGACTTATGATGATGGAAAAATCGTATTCTGACAAATCTTGGTCTAGTAATATAATTCAGATAAATGAAACGTTTCAGTATTTAGATCCAGTTCTGGTTAGAAATACTACAAATGAAGATTTATGGCTCTGTTGGCGAGATAATTCTGAAGAATCGTATAAAATGTTCTTTTCAGTTTATAATAATACTGCTGGAATGTGGAGCAATGTAACCAAGTTAACAGGTCCTAGTGGAGGTAATAGTACAGATTGTAAATTTGTATTAGACAATTCAGGAAATGGACATATTGTTTGGTCAGAAGGCCCCCTCAATCAAGAACGTATACTTTATCGTAAGGTTTTTTGGAATGGAACAATGGACCCAATTGAAGTTCTGACGGACGGAAGTAATAGGTGTCGATATCCAGAAATTATAATTGATCCATACAATGATATCAATATCTTTTGGAGTAATTATACAGTTATTAATCCTGGAGTTGAATATGGAACTCAGAACATACAAACCATTAGGAAATCATTTACTGGAACCTGGAGTGATCCACTCTATACAGCACCTTATATGCCACCAGAGCGTCCACCTGGCGGTTTATCGGATGCTAGAATACCATCTGTTGCTATGGATTTAGATAACAATCTGCTGTTAGCCTATGAAATAAGAGAATTATATTCTTATCATCAAGGAATAGATATTCGGAAACGAGTTGGTTATAGTGATTGGCAATCAAGTGAGAGAGTATCATTAGCTAATAATCCTACAATTGATCCACTAATAAAATGCGACAATGAGGGTAATTTACATTGTTTTTGGCTTGATTTACGTCATTCAAATTACGAGTTATACTTTAGACTTAGATTTTCCAGTGGTATTTGGATAAATGAATTTCGTTTATCGATTGATTCTTCAACTTTCGGTGATTATTGGTATTTAATATTGATTGTTTCTGGAACAATATTAGTTATTTCTATTCCAGCAATAATCTTGGACAGAATAAGAGCGAGAAAACAAAATAAATTGCTTAAGAGAAAAATTACTGATTTACAGGAGTAAATCTT
>DAOVHJ010000156.1 GCA_030671945.1 Candidatus Heimdallarchaeota archaeon | reverse complement strand
GGATATGGCATTGTTACTCATCCAAGAGGAGTAAGAGATGGCATTAACATTTTCCTAGAGGGATTCATTCCCGATGAGAACATGAGATTTCGTGATTATGCAATTAAGTTCAGTCGTACTCCTGCTCCATCTGAAGGTGGAACTAGTCATAGGATTGCTTTAAGATATGGTAAATTTTCTAAAGACTTCAATGGTTTCTCATTCTTGGCTAGTCCAGGTATAATACATGTCGCTGAAGTAATTGGGATAATTGGTCCTAATGGAATTGGAAAGACTACTTTTGCGAAAATATTAGCTGGTGATGAAGAACCTACTAAAGGTGAAGTAATAATCGAAGATAATGTTACATCTTCTTCCGAGGAATCCTCTGATGATACTGAGAAAGAGGAAAAAGAAGAAGTGAAAAGTGGGCTTAAAATTGCCCATAAACCGCAATATATTTCCCTTGATTTTGATGGTTCTGTAGAAGAGTTCTTCCTCTCAATTAATGCTTCATTGTTAACAGATCCTTGGACAAGAGCTGAAATAATTCGTCCTTTGAATATTGAAGGATTACTTGCACGTGAAGTTAAGGATTTGAGTGGAGGAGAACTCCAAAAAATAGCAATCGCTGGTACTCTAGCTCAAAAATGTGACATGTATTTATTGGATGAACCTAGTGCATTTCTTGATTCCGAAACCAGAATGGTGGTTGCTAAAGTAATTCAGAAGATTATTCGTTCAAGAACACGGTCAGCTTTTGTTATTGATCATGACTTGATGTTTATCGATTATTTAAGTGATAATTTGATGGTTTTTGAGGGAGACCCTGGGACTAAAGGTAAAGTAAAAGCTCCAACGAACCTCCGTCGAGGAATGAATCGCTTCTTGAAAGCTGTTGATATTACATTTAGAAGAGACAAAGTCAGCGGCAGACCTCGAGTAAATAAGAAGGATTCAAGATTAGATAGAGCTCAAAGAGATATTGGCGAATTCTACTATGTGCCTTCTACTCTGGAAAAGGAATGAAACGATTACATAAAATCGACAGTTTCTTCATCAATGGGATCCAAACCATAGATTCTTTCATGTGCCCATGAAAATGGTCTCGCTTTTTTCTCCATTTCTTCTTGGAACCAATCCATAATTTTCTCGCCCACTTTTTCTCCATAAATTTTTTTAGCATTCCTCATAGTCTTTATTGTTTCATTATCATTTTTTATGAAATCAACTATTGCTACTATATTCTCTGGAGTTGAGGGGGGGACTAGAACGTTTGATTTCGCGTCAAATACTGATTCAGGACGATCAGTATTGAAGCGTAATGTTAGGCATAAAACATCTTGAATTTCATTCAATTCCTCTTGAATGCTTCCGGAATCAGTTAATTCAGCAAAACATTTTCCACTCTTCCAGAAATCGATAACTTGCCCATACTCACGCCATAGTGGTGTGAAAACAAAATTATCATATTTCTCATTTGCTTGTAAAACTTTTTTTCGTAAATTATAGAATTCCAGTGCTCTTTTTGTAGCGGTTAATTCAACCCATGTTATTGGAACACCGTTTTTAACAAGATCTAAAACGCCTTTCACAATTGCCTTAAATCTTTTAGAGGTAAGATTTCCTCTTCTATGAACATCCACACGAATCCAATCATCATATTTTTCCAAATCAGGAAAATCATCAAAGGCAGTGGTTTCTGATTTAGGTACTAGTTCCATTGCATCTACAACAGAATTACCAACAACTCGTATAGATTGTTCAGGATAGCCCTCTCGTAAAAGATTTTCTCTGCTGGTTTCACAAGAAGCAAGAAGATAAGCAGCTCCAGCACCAGAAATAAAAGTATCCCATTGTTCTGGCCAAGGTTCGGCACGATTTAACTCCCATTTCCCATTCCATTGTTGTTCAATGAATTCTTTGACATCCGAAACTGTTTCCTTAAACGGATTCAAATCCTTGAATGAGATAGGATTCATACCTCGAATACCAGCTTCATTTTGAGCGACTCCAGAACGAGTTGCTAAGAACCAAGAAGCAGAAACTATTGCTGCTGTAAGAGTATCTCCATGAGGGATTGGTAATACCACTCTATCTGGATATTCTTTTCTTAACCATTTACCTATTATTCCTACTTTGTAAAAAATCTCTACGGATTTTTGCATCAAGTCGCCTTTTATTTGCAGATCAATCAAGGGATTCATTTGGAACTCTTTTATGCCATACCCTAATAAATCATCAAAATGTTGTCCAGTTGTAGCACAAATTACAGGAATATTTTTTTTGTTTGCCCAATAGATAAGCGGTGCTTGTTTGTAGAAATCTGGTTTAGTTCCAATCGCAACCATCAAGATCCATTTGTTCTTATCGGATCCATCGATAATTTTTCTGATTTCCTTTTCATTTACTTTTGGAGGAATGAAATCTGGTTCGGGATATTTGAAAGGTTCCATAAACAACACTTTTCCTTTTATTAAATGTCTGATATAAAGTACTAATTCCTTGCTTTAGTAATATAATTTTTTGTTGATTTCTCACAAAGAAACACTTTTTCGGAGCATATCAATATTGATTTTACCTGCTGAGAAAGTTTTTCCGGAATTAACATTGTTAATAGTTAATTTTGCAGGAGCAAATAAAGCCGGATCGATCTTGTAGAAATCGCCTTGTACTTTTTTCACTACATCGAAAAACAATGAACCATAGCTGGATGAATTTGACGAGATGGTTTTCTCTAAGAACTCCTTTAGCTCTGAATCATCTTTGTAATCCACTTGTAAATACACATCAGATCCATAAATTAGCATATCATTAGTTCTCCCTAACATAATATCTGATTTCTTAGCAATTGGTGCAATAGGTGCTATACCACATGCTGTTTGAATGGCTGTTATGTCAAAGCCTATAGTATGCAATTTATGAATTGCAGTTTCAACTGACCGACCTGATACTTGAGTTGATCCTGCAACACTTGTCGTTGGAGTAACAATAATACACAATCCTTCTAAGACAATCCCACATTTCTCCGCAATATAGGTCATAATTTTATCAGTAGGGTATTTGTTTGTCTCGAGAACAATGACCGTTTCATTATGTTTTTCCTTAAACGGTAATTGTTCGTAGATGTCCTTTGGTTTTTTCGCAAGAATTCTTGCAGGACCACTTCCCATTGCTTGATAACCATCTTTATTTATAGACCAACCTGCAAATTGAGAGCCCATAGTAGCAATTGCAGGAAAATCAGTTATAACTGTGATTGTAGGTAAAATTAGGTCATCATAAGATTTCAGTCCTAGAGAAACTTCTGCGAGACCTCCCAAACACACTTGAGTAGTATATTCACCGGCCAAGAAACCTCCTTGTGCCTTCACTCCCAAGTCAAAAATTGATGGACCTATATCAGTATCTACAAGTATCCCTCTCAGGATTTCCTCCATTTCAAGCATTTCATCAAATAATTCTACAGCAGCTTCGTTCATGTTGGTTTCTATGATTTTTTTCTTATTTGACAAGGAGTTTTCACCTTTTGCTTCTTCTTTGAATGTTTTTCATAAATCTTTCAAATTAATCTTTATACTACCCAATTCTCCATTATAATTTGAGCTTGTTATCTGAATGATCTTTTCATTATCTATTACTGCAGTAATTGCATGCTTCATAGCTAATTTTAAGTCTTGTTCACTTGCAGCATTAATAACAATCTCATAGACACAGTGTGCATTTTTTGGCACTAAACTATCATCAATTTTATCCACTAGTGTGGGACAGAATTGATGATTTATTGATTCATTCAAGAATGAATACTTTGAGCCTATCTTTGATCCTGAACGACAAATTCCTCCTGGGAAGGAGGTTATTGCTTTTGCAGATGAATCTCTTATTTTCCTAACAGCTAATTTAGCAGCTGCAAGTGTTTCAACGGTCGATTCTCCAACAAGGATAATAAGACCTCCAGCTATGCCTTTTGCGAAATTAAATGATTCATCAATCAGAAAAGAACCATCCATGACGGGAATTTCCCACATATCTCGGCCATATTTTGAAATTTTCTTCTGATGACCATCACCAAAGTACGAAATGAGCTTTCCGATTGGTTCATTCTTCTCTCCCTCTTCTAAGTAATTAAAAACAGAAGTTGTAGGTGCAGTCATTGCACTTTGAGAAATTCGAGCTAAAAGCTCATCTTTCATAAGCTTACTTCGTTTTGTCCAGATTTGAATAATAGCACCAGGACGATTATCTGGAGTTTCTTTTGCTGGAGCAATTCTTTCAATTCCCGCTTCAGCAGAACACATAATAATACTTGTAGCAAAACCTACGGTACTTTGAGCAGCTTCCAAAACTGTTTCTTCATCAATTGCGGTTATTAGAATTCGAGAAAACCACATTTTAAAACATTCTGAAAAAGTGTCAACAATTTTATCTTTGGACATATTTTTAACTCCATTTTTTCTTCAAGTTTTCTCTCTTTTTTCATGTGCGAGAATATGGGCATTATACACATTTTGCCACCTGAATTCTAAAATTAAAGGAACAATTCCTATTGTTAGAAATGTCAAGAAAATGAATGCAAGCATAGCTTTGTATCCTTCAGAACAATTTGCTTCACTTTGTGTTTTTGATGTAGCAATATGCTCATGCAAAAGATGATATTTAACATAAATTGAGTAAATTGGTAAGAAAAAGAGAAAGACAAACATAGTGGTTGGATTATTCCTTGTTGGATATGCTTCTAATTCAAAATCGAGGACCTTTTGATAGTGATCTTCTAAATCCCTGAAAAGCCAAAGATAATAGAAGAGATAGTATATTCCAAAGGTAAGTACCGAGAATACTAGTACTCGTCTGTATCTCCTGGTTGTACCATATTTATGTTGTTGAGGCATATCTTCATCTCCAATTACTTGCTACTAATTAATGATATAAGGGGAATAAGAAAAGAACTTTTCTCCTTCCTTAAATATGTACTTTACTTTAACCTCTCACTTGTTTTCAAGCTTTTCCAAGCTTTAGCATCTCCCCGTTTGATTTTCTTAAACTCGGGTATGTGTCTTAAAACCAAAACTAACCATCCAGCTAAAGCGTATAATAATATAAATTGCCATCCCAACCCATCCATGAAATATGTGTGGGGCCAAAAAGCTGCTGGCAAACCAAATCTGAAGGAACCTCCTGGAACAAATAAATCGATTAAATACCAGAATGGTGTTACAAATGTTGCAGCCCAACATGCTCCTATTCCTGAAAATCCTGAAAGCCTTATAAGTGCAAGTAAGAAGAAAATCCACACCAATGCGGTAGGCCAATAAAAGTAGAATAGCAATCCTACATAAGTTCCTAATCCTTTCCCACCTCGAAATCGAAGGTATGGCATCCAACAATGACCGACAACAGCAAGAACACCTGCAAGAATAACATAATACTCAGTAAATGTACCTGGATCTCCAGATAATGGAGAGATTAAATATTCCACAATAGCAGCTGCAATCATTCCCTTCGTTCCATCGACTCCTAAGGTTATTGCTCCCCACGGCCACAAACCCGCTGCTCTTATGGTGTTTCTAGTACTAACTGAACCAGAACCAAATTCCCGTGGATCAATTCCTGCAACAAGTTTTGATACAATATAGGCAGTCGGAAAACCTCCAATGAGTAATCCGATAATAGGTGAAACAATAAACGGCCAAATAATTGTAATAGACAATATGAATCACTAAAACGATTCTATCGAATACTACTTTAAAAAAAATTCGCTTGAAAGGTATTGTAAAAGAAAAAATGGAAAAGAAATTGGATATCCTAAACTAAAAGGATATTCTTTTTCTCAAGTTTTATTAATCCAACTTTATCTAATTCTATCATTCGTTCCTCAATAGTTTCCTCAGTAAGATTAAGTATTAATGATAAATCCTCTATTGTTAATTCTCCACCACGTGATGCTAGGGTTTGTATGATTCGTTGATCAATTCGTTGAGGTAACAAATCGAAAGCTATTGCTCTAATTTGACGTCTAATATTGGAATAGGTTGCTTCTGCAATTGATTTTGCAATGTTAACCTTGTTTAACTCCTTACTAAGATCTTTAAGTAAATTACTGTAAACAGAGAGCTTTTCTTTTGAGTTTGGAGTTTTTCCAAGCTCAGCACACTTTGTTACGATTTCAGCCAACTCAGGGAAATCTTTTGGTGTTTTTATTTCTACTTTTGGGACATCAAACAATCCAATGTCAAACATTTCTGGGGATATCTGAACTTCCACTCTTACTGCTCGAGCAATTTGATAGTACCTTCTTGGAGCGCCTTGACCTGCATCTTTGAAGTCGGAATCTAATAATCCTGCTTCTTCAAGTAACTGGAGATGACGGAAAATCGCTTGCTGACCCAGATTAAGGTTGAACGCTAGTTGAGTTAAATACATAGGTTCGGAAGCCAGCATGGAGAGTATTTTGCGTCTTGTTCCACTCTTTAAT
>DAOVHJ010000027.1 GCA_030671945.1 Candidatus Heimdallarchaeota archaeon | reverse complement strand
ATATGAGACTCTATCTTCTACGTTTGATATAGATTTGGAAAAAGGAATTAAATTAACAGATAATATTCATGTACACAGAATAGCTGCTTTAGGTGTGGCTGCTTTGGAAATGCTTGAATTCGGAAAAGAATACGCATCTCAGATTGTTAAAAACACAAAAACACTTGCAGCAACTCTAGAAAATAATGGTATTCCTGTGAAGTTTAAGCATCTGGATTATTCTGAATCTCATCAAGTAATACTTGATATCTCATCCACAAATAAGAAAAATATTTTGAGAGAACGAGCCGAGAATCTTGGAATTATTATTGATTCAGGAATACGTTTAGGAACTGCGGAAATAACTCGCATGGGTATGAAAGAACTCGAAGTTAAAGAAATAGGGGAAATCTTGGCACGAATTTATCACAATGATATCACCGAAGACATGTCCTGGAGAATTAAGGATTTTGCTAGAATTTTTAGTAGTCCTGCTTATTGTTTTAACAATATTGGAGATTTACCTTTCTAATAGTTTACTTTAGATGTAGAGTTAAAAGAAATACAGATAAAAGATTATGTTCATATTCTACTTATATAAAAAATGATTATTTGCTTTAGGAGAATTATTGATGATACGCGAACCAGTAGTAGCTGGATTGTTTTATCCAGGGAAGAAGGAACAGCTTGTTGAGAAAATAGAGGGATGTTTTAAGGATGAAGCTATTGGTCCTGGAGAATTACCTGATATAGAGAATCCACCTGAAAGAAAAGGGAAAATATATGCTTTAGTCTCACCTCATGCAGGATATACATATTCCGGTCCTGTTGCTGCCCATGGTTTTCTTGAACAATACAAAGATGGAAAACCAGAATTCTTTGTAATTATAGGACCAAATCATAAAAACATAGGTCCTGCTATTAGTGTTTACTCTGAAGGTAGTTGGAAGACTCCGTTAGGTGAAGCTTTGATTCCTGAAGATATCGCAGAATTGCTTGTTAAGCAACCACATTTCCGTGCAGATACCACTGCCCATATGATGGAACATAGTATTGAAGTACAAGTGCCATTTCTACAGTATTTGTATGGTGCCGATGTTCCTATACTTCCTATTTGTATGAAGGATCAATCGAAAGAAAATTGTGAACGTGTGGGTTCAGTTCTAAGTAAGGTTTTAGCTAATTACGATTATTGTTTAATTGCTAGCACAGATTTGACTCACTATGAAAGTCAAGCATCAGCAATGTCTAAAGATTCCCAAGTAATAGATAGTATACGAAAAGTGAATCCAAATAAATTGCTCAATACTGTTGTTGATAATTTAATTTCTATGTGTGGTCCGGGTCCGGTCGCTTCCGTATTGATTGCTTCCAACAAGAACAATGTCAAAGAAACTAAAATCCTGAAATATTCAACCAGTGGGGATATCACAGGAGATAAAAATCAAGTTGTCGCTTATTTATCTGCGATATTACTGAAATAAATTCAAATTATTGAAAAATAAAGTGAGAAATATTTATTTCTCCTTTGTTTCTTCAACTAAACCTTCAATGAATTTTTCTCTTTCATCATTAGTTAGTGTCCTATCCAAATAAATCCATTTCTTTGAACGCCAACCACAATCTAGGCATATACAGACTGGATACCCAGAATTTATCCCCATTCCTGTTAAGATATCCTCAACTTTAACTCGTAAACTATAACATCTTGGACAAATTCTTATGTCTGGTCCTCCCTTCTGATTTATTTTATTAAGCTCTTCAACTAATAATCCAATTTTGACAATATTCTCTTCAATTTCCTTCTCAAGTTCATCTTCTTCTTCAACAACTTCCTCTGTTTCCTCGATCAGCTTTGACTTCCCCTCGTTATTCTCTTTTTCATTGTTTTCTGTCAAAATGTTCACTTCTGTTGATTACCATCTAATCTTTCTTATCATAATTAAAATGTTTTAGATTTATTTCATAAAATTGCTCTCTTTCTTCCTTTGGGTCGCTTCCTTGTAGGTATTTTTTTGTCCCAAGACTTAACTTTAACTTTACCATTTGTCTAATATTTTAGATAATGTCAAATACAAAAGATTTTTATCGCTTTGAAGAGTGATGTTTAAAATACGTAAGTTGTTGGGCGCGACAAATTACGTAATCGGAAGAGTGCACGAGGAGGTCTCTTAGAAGATTGGACAGAATTGGCTTAACTGATGCCGAGGTAAAACAGAAGATAGAAGATTATCTTAACAAACGTGGCGTGAAATATCGTAGAAATGTTGCTTTTGGAAACAAGAAGAAATTAAATTACTTGTTTAAAAACGATCATGGAGAAGTCGTCGGAGTGTATGTACTTCTTTGGAGGAGACCTGTTACTTACAAAACTATATTTGATTTGATTGACTGGTCAAAAGGAGAGGATATTCACAAACTCATCTTGGTTTGTAGAATTATGGGTGAGCGTGCTCGTGAAGTTATAAATAAAGAACCTAGTAATGTTTCTTATATTCTAGAATCTTGGTTCCGTCGTAGTAGTCATAATCCATTACTAGCAGCATTCTAATTTTTGAGGAATTTTCCTCTTTTACTTTTTTTTTCTTTGAATGCTTTCTTGAGTAACATTTAGGATTATTTTATTTATCCGAATAATCTGCGAACAAGATTTACTGTTTCGTTTTCTTCAGTATAAGTGACTAATCCATTATTTCGCAAATCAAATATTGCTCGTAATGTTGCTGCAGGTTGTATTCCAGTTGCTTTTGAAAGCTCATTTTTAGTCATGTTTTGCTTAGCACCATGGAGTAGAGTTAATAATTTTATGTGAGAACTTCCATCAAGAACTTGTTCTGTTAAAATAACGTAAAGTTTCATGACTTCTTGTATGTCTATTTCAACATCTTTACGACCTTTTAATTCTTCATATACTGAAGAAAGCTCTGACATTTCATCTTCCATTTTCTTTAATTTTGCAGCTGCAGATGTTTTTTCGCTAGCCAATTTACCTGCTTTTTCTTTTGCTTTGTTAATGTCTTGTTCCTTTTTCGCAAGTTTAGTTTCCAATTCGCTAATATAATCCTGAATATCTTTTATAGCTCCTTCAATTTTAGCATCAACCAATGTTAAACCTCATGTTTATATAAAAAAAACATTATAAAATTTATTCGGTCGTTTTATTTTTGTAAAAAACATAATCGATACGAAATATAGTTTTATATTTAGAAAGAAAACAAAAAGAACCTTGCCGAAAGACTTTAAAATGTCTATAATCGGTTTCCTATTTATTGCTGTTGAGGTTTCCTTACATGTCTAAGAAAATTGACGTAAAAGTAGAGATAATTGCTGATACAATCGTCGTTGGCCCTCCTAAATTGACACGATTTGAAAAAGCACGAATTATCGGTGCAAGAGGTTTACAAATTGCTCTTGGAGCACCCATTTTAATACGAATCAAGAAAGACATAACAGATCCTATTATCATTGCTGAAGAAGAGCTAATGAAAAATGTCTTACCTTTAACTGTTGCACGTCTTCTTCCCGACGGCAAGTATCAAAATATACCTTTAAGCTGGTTGATAAAAGGAGTATAAAATGGCGTCTGAGATTTTCTCAGAAGCAACTTTATTATTAATTTTCATATTCAATTGGTTCTCTTACTGTAGGTAATTTTACTTCTCTTCCATTTTCTAAATCCTTTTTAAGAGATTCACCTGATTCTTCTGATCCATGAACTAATAACACATTCTCACTGTTAATTGCTTTTATCATTTTTATTAATTCATTTCTTTGTGCATGTCCTGAAAATTGGAATTGTTTTACTTCTGTTTTAATTTCTGTTTTGAATCCTTTCTTATCTCCCCAACTAAATAATGTCACAGATTTTGCTCCTTCAAGAATTTGTCTCCCTATGGTTTCTTCTACTTGATAACCCGAAATTGCTATCAAGTTTTTAGGATTACCTGCAGCATGATTAAGGTATGAATGGATTGGTCCTCCTTCCATCATTCCTGAAGTTGAGAGTATAATGTTGGGTTTTTTCTCAGTAACAATCATTTTTCTATATGTATTAAGATTATCTGCAAGATTTCTAGATACAGGTATGAAATTCTTTAAATCGAAAGGAACTTCAATTTTGCGGTCTCTACACCATTCAAGAATTTTCTTTGATACCCAGTATTCATGAAAATACATACGATAAATTTCATTCATTTTCAGGATCATACCATCAACAAAAATCCTAAATTCTTTGTTCAAAAACTCTTTTGCGAGAATAGCTTCAATTTCCTGTGCTCGTCCCAAAGCAAATGTTGGAATTATTGTTATTCCACCTCTTTGATACGTCTTGTAAATAGCTTCAACTATAGATTCATTTGGAATTTCACGATTGGGTAAATCTCTAAGACCATTTGTAGATTCTGAGATTAATATAGAGATATCTTCTATGGTTGGGTACTTGTTTGTATCATGGTACGGGGTAGCAAAAGTATTGATATCTCCTGTGTAAAAGATAAGTTGACCTTTCCAATCTAGAAGAATACTGGCTGAACCTAAAATGTGCCCTGCATCATAATACGTTGCTGTTACTCCATCAGCTAATTTGAATTTTTGATCATAATAATGACTCTTAATTGTACGAAGGGTGTCGTACATATCATCTTCATTCCAATGACGAGCTCCTTCAATTTTCAGATGATCTCTCCAAAGTATAGCTGCAATATCTTTAGTAGGATGAGTCATATGAACATTCTTACAACCTTCTTGAACCATTCTAGGTATATATCCTGTGTGATCAAAATGAGCGTGAGAAATAACCATACTTTGTATTTCTTTTGCGTGTTTCTTTAATCCTAAAGGGGCTTCAGTTGGTTCTTTTGGTCTAATTTTTAATCCACAATCTAGTAGAATTTTTGTATATTTATCTACGACGAGAATAGCACTTTTTCCGATTTCTTTCGCAGCGCCAAATGCAGTTATTTTAATCAAATAGGTTCACGACCAAATCCAATTGGTTTTTGTTTATAAGCTTTCTTACAACCATCTGAGAAGTTTTCTAATATTAAGAAAAGTGTTTCCATATAATTAATAACCCAATTATACAAATCTGTTGTCCTTTAAATCCCACTATTATCGTAGAATTGCTTTCAGTTTTGAAATGAAAGGTTTAATTTACTGAATAAACATGTTATTAATAATTGATAGAATACTTTCATTTGAAAAGCTAAATAAAAGTAGTCTTCTCAAAGATACATGAGGTTATTTCCTTGAGTGACAAAGATAAAGTTAGTGATGCTTACAAAAAATTTGCCGAAGATCTAGAGGATATTGAAGAAAAGGATAAAAAGAAACGCAAAGAGGTTTTGCAGAAAGGAGTTCTTGATCTCGAGCAAAAATACAGGGATGAAATAAAGGGAACTCGAGTTATGGATGAACGACTTGTAAAACTTCGGAAAGAAGCGGGAATGCCTGAGTTAATTGGTATTGGGGATAAAGTACAGAGAAAGAGATTCAAAGATAAAGACAAGTATGATCAATTTTTGGCCAAAGAAGTATTAGAAGTTGGTATAGAAGAAAGCAGTGGTTTTGGTGGGATAATGGTCTTTACAGATTTATGCCTTGTGTTTGCAAATAAAAGACCAAATTGGGTGCCCCCTAAAAAAGAGATTAAAAAAGCGTTAGAATATTTAGCTGAATCCGGTTTAATTCCAAAAATGAATAAAATGAAGAATAAAGCAATTCTTGTTACTTTCAAACCTGCGGAACTTGAATCAGATGTACTAACTATACTAAGTATTGCTTCTGTAAATGGATTAACTAGTTATGAAGAAGTAGCTACTCTGACCGGCTGGCAAAAAGTAAGAATTGAAGTAGCTTTGGCTTCTTTAGTGGATCACGAAATAGCTTATATTGATAAAAAAGATAAAACCTATTTCTTCCCAAGCCTGAAGAAATAGTTCTTATTTTTTTTAAGAGATTTCTTTTCAACGTTTGGCAAAAAGTTATAAGCAAATTTTTTTTCTGATTGCGCAGTAGAATTTTCGGAAGTGGGAATATTTGAAGCGAATCCTAATTGTAGATTATATTGTGGGTGGCGGTTTTGCAGAAGAAGATCTTCCAGTAAATATTCTTGCTGAAGGTTATTCAATTCTAAGATCCTGCATTGAACAATTTGCCCAATTAGGTTTTAAAATTGCTACATTAATAGATCATCGACTTATGCAACACATTCGTATTTCCCCGATTCATGAATTCAAATCAGTTTCTAGTCATGAGGATTTTGTTAGTGGGATAAAAGATTTCGCTGACCAAGTTGATTATGCTCTTACCTTGGCTCCGGAATCCAAAGGTATCCTGAAAGATCTCTCATCTATAATTGTGAATTCACAAGCAACCTTCTTAGGAAGTAATCCTGATTCTATAGAACAAGCCGGTGACAAATTAAAGACAATGAATTTGGCGAAAGAATTAGGGCTAAATGTTCCTGCTACATTCTCACCTTCTTATAATGATTCCTTTGATAATATTCTAAATGAAGTCGATGTTTTAGGTTTTCCATTAATTGTTAAACCAATAGATGGTGTTGGGTGTCAGGGTCTTACAAAAGTGACTAATCCTAGTGACTTAAGATTTGGTTTACAAGCGGCTCATGCAGTAACTAGTATGGATAATTGCATTGTTCAAGAGTTCATAGAAGGCACTCCAATTAGTACAAGTTTATTAGTAAATGATGATAAAGTCGTTCCAATATCAATTAATCACCAGAATCTTCGAATGGATACAATGAAGAAAACTGGAGATTATTTAGGCGGAGAAGTTCCATATAGTATTCCTAAATACGATAAGGAGATAATTGAAACATCAATTAAACTTGTAGAACAAATGAATCTCAATGGATTCATTGGTGTAGATTTAGTAGTTGGTGAAGAAGGAGTGTTTGTTATTGAAGTTAATCCTAGAGTTACCGTTCCCTTTATAGCTATTAATGAATTAGCAAACAGAAACGTTGCCAGAGAATTAATAGAAATTGTTGAAAAAGGAAAGATAACTGGAGAAATAAAGTTAAATGGTTCTGCTACTTTCTCGAAAATTACTGTACCCACAACTTTTAATAAAATCGCAAGATTTGAGAGAGCAGCAATTATAGATGGTGTACTTAGCCCACCCTTCCCTGTCGGGAATAATTCTCATTCCTATGCTCTCTTAATGGGTTTAGGATCAACAATTGAAATGGCTAGAAAGAATTTTCGAAGTATCAAAAATGAAGTTTTGAAAAATCTTTCATGAAAAAAAACATTAGTTTTTACGTTCTTTTCTTAATTAGAAGTTAAGAAGAATTGTTGGTTGAAGACAAAAGAAAAAAATAAAAATTCTATAATTGGGTTGTTCCACCAACAGCTAGTTTCTCGATGACTTGAACCTTGCCATCTTTAATTTGTACCATTATTGTTGTAACATAACCAGCGATTCGATTTCTCATTCGTTTGGACATCACATTTGTCAATTTATTGACAAGTATTTTGTTTTTTTCGAAATCAGTTGAGAGATGCTGGTGATATTTTGCTACTAATTCCTTTGCGGTTCGTTTAATTTTCTGAGATCGAATGTTACCCATTGGGTTTTCCTCCGTTGAGTTAAATGACATGCGCTTGTATGCTGTTAATAAATCTTCTTAATTATCTCTTTATTCCTTGAGGAAGTGAAAATTAGTCTATCTTTTGTGTACTGTAATTTTCATTTCTTCTATTTGATATTTCAGATAATTTTCGTTATCCATCAAAGACCTTAAATAATCTCTGTTCTGGGTAAAATTAATTCCGAGAATATGGGTAAACCTTTTCTTCGAAAGGGTGGAAACTTTAAAAACATTAATAATTTAGAGGCAGTTAACTGATAAAACAAATCAAGTTAACAAAATTCAATATTTGGCTATTAATCTAAATCTAGGTGAAAGATTTTGAAAATACATTCAAAGAAACTTACAACTATGGCACTAATCTTATTGGTTTTACCATTCGTTTCATTAGTGTCATTACAAATAAAAGATGCAGCTGCTGAGAGTCCCACAATGACTATTCTTGAGGTGACTTCTAACATTAGTTACCAAATTGGAGTTTCTGTTGAGATCACATTAACAGGATTCAATTATGATCTTTACACAGAATTCTTGAGGTTATATCTTAATCAATCCACTGCTACTATTTTAGCAAATGATTATGATAGTTACAATGCATCTAAATCATTTGGTAGACAAGATGAAGCTACATTTGAAGCTCAGGTACTTTCACCAGTACTCTATAATGGATCCCATTTAGATTCAGCCAATTATAACGTAACTGTTGTTGCTATTACAAATACTGATGAAAAAAGCACTCTGATTGAATGGTCTGGTGGGTATATCTTCATAGACACAGATTTACCAGACATCACTTATATTCATCCAAGTGTTGCTCTTGAAGAAGTTTGGGGCATTTATACAGTAGAAGCAGATATTGTTGATGTTTCAGACATTAGTTTGGTTGAATTCTATATAGATAATAATCTAAGGTATCAAATCGATGATCCATTTCCAGGACAAACTAATTATAAATGGGATTGGCATTGCGCGAATGATCCAAGAAGTGTTCGATCAGTTAAAGTACGAGCCAAAGATAACAGCTCTGCTTTAAATGTAGATGAGCTATCTTTCTCTGTTACAGTCGTTGGACCAGAGATGAGCTACATTGATCCTATTCCTGTAACTATTGATTTTAACGATACATTAAAACTCAATCTTACAGTCACTGATGCATTCTTCGCGATCGATTCAGTTTATGCAAATTACTCAATCGATGATGGTCCTTGGGTTTTCGCAGAAATGGATACTCTAGCAGTAGATCAATTTAATTTTACTTTCTCCAGTTATCCTATTGATTCCAAAATCAACTGGGAGATTTATGCAAATAACACTGATGGTCAGTATCACATATTCAGGGATGCTGCTCTTGAACCATGGGAAATTTACTCTGTACATTGGGACCATATTACTCCCTCTGGAGAAGTAAACCATGATTATCAATTGACAATAGATGATGAAATATTCGTCTTTCTCAATGTAACAGAACAATCCACTCTAGACTTATGCAATATAAATTACAAAGTAGACGAAGGCGACTGGCAAGAAGTAGCAATGGTACTAAATGAAACAGGTGTAAATAATACCTGGTACGAATACAAACATGAATTCAATGATAGCTATCCTATCTTCACTCACATACAGTTTTACATTTGGTTAAATGATTCAGGAAATAATGTCCTACAACTAGACAATACTGGGGAATACTATTCAATTAAAATTATCCCGCATGATCTCGAAGCTCCTGAAATAGGAATAGAAGAAATGCCAGAAACAATAACTACCATGCAAAACGTTACAGTTACAGTGACTATTAATGAAACAAGTACTCTAATATCCGTGGATGTCCTTTACAGAGTTCGAGGTACACAGTACTCTATAGCAATGAACCAAATTGCTAGCGATACTTGGACAGCCAGTTTTGTAGTTGTAGCGGTAACTGGGGATACCGTTGAAATCTGGGTTAGAGCAATTGATGAATATTACAATACTGCAGAAACTGATGTTGAAGACTTCGTTGTGGAAGCTGAAAACGCAGGAGTAACTCACAGTAATTTCTTATTATGGTTGATGTTGATAGTGCTAATTATTCTGCCAATAGTTATTACTCTGTTAATCCTAAGACCACAAAGATAAAATGAATGCTCCCCTAAGCAAGGGGCTTTCTATCTCTTTTTTTTTTAATTTTATTTAGAGTTGCTCTTTTTGTAATCTTTGTTTGGTTGAAAAGTTGATCAGTTTTAATTGGAACCGTACACAAATAAATCGCTTATTCCGTATATATTTCTGAGGAATTATGCGAATTCATTCTCAGAAATATGAGAAGCCTTAAAACTATCCGAAAGAAGAAGAAATGTTATGGCACTTTCAAAAATTACTCGGAATATCCTGATAAGTTTAGGAGTTATTTTTGCAGTAACAATAATTGCAGTACCATCAATAGTTGTACCATTAAGAAATAATGCTGAAGTACCACCTACAGTCACACTGAAACTATTGTACAATGCAGGAATTATGATTGAAACTGAGGACAAACGAATTTATGTTGATCCATACAATTTGAATCCAGCATACGAAGACTTAGATGCAGACTTTGTTCTAATTACACATCCGCATGGCGATCATTATGATCCTGCGTCTCTTAGTTTAATCGATAAAGAAGATACAGTATATATAATGCCTGAAAGCATGTCTACGCAGCTCATTACTCATGATGGGATAGGGGTCAATCCTGAAGATGTTCTAGAATATGGTTCAATAATAATTACTGCTTTTTACATGTATACTTTACCGGTAGATACTTTTCCCGCAAGTCATCCCAAAGAAGCTAATTTAACTAGTTATCTTATTGATGTAGATGGTTTCACATTTTTCCACGCAGGTGATTCAAAAAACATCGCTGAATATGCCCAACTCGCAGGGTTAGTTAATGTAGCTTTATTACCTTTAGGTCCTGGCTGTCAGACAATGACTGACATGGAAGTTGTTAACGCTATTAATGCTATTGAAGGACAGTACTTCATACCAATTCATTATGGTGAAGGCGCTTGTCCAATATTCATTGCCAGTTACGGTTCATATATTATGAGTGAATGTCAATTAATTCATCTTAATTACTGGGAATCTTATGAATTTGAACAATAATAATTAAGAATAACTCAAAGTTTACACAAGGCACTTGTAGTAAAATACAGTGCCAATTTTATTTATTTTTTTAACTTGGAGCTCAAAGGATACTAAATGGACTAAATAACTCAAGAATTAATCCTAACTACAGTGAAGTCTTTTATATTTTGTCGACTAATATATTAAAGAGGGAGCAAGTATGTCGGAAAACGAGGAAGAAATTCCAATAGAAGTTATTTCAACACGAGAAACAATCCATAGTGAAATAGAAGAAATTTTGATTAAGAAACTATTCACAGTAGTTGAAAAAATCGGTATGCTTCCAAGTGGGGATTTAGACTTTAAACCATATGATGATCGACTGTTAATTCAGCTCGAAGCCTTAATCGAGAAGAAATTTAACCAGAAAGTATTCGATCAAAGATTAGATAGACAAATCACCTCCTTCCTAAGTCAGTTAAAACGAGAGCGCGTAATTCGTGATTTTGACCATATCTAGGTGAAATCTCTTAATCAATTTCTTCTTTTTTTTTATTTCTCTGTGCTAAGATAAAGCTCTAATGAATAATAAGATTAATAATTTATTATCCTATATTTTAATGAAAAAAGATTGGTGGGCTCGTTGGGATTCGAGCCTAAATTCTAAAAAGTGTTTCATCTTACCATTTTACACGTTTAGCTCTAAAAACTCAAAGGACGACAGTAACAAGCAACTGGTGGACTACTTAATGGATAAGGATCAACAACCAAAGCACTACCATCTATATCATAATCACCTACACCTATCCAATCAGACCAGTAGTTTCCTTCATCAGTTATATTGTCGAACCAGATATTATTCGATCCATCATCTGTTGCTTGAGAAGTACCTCCAGGATTATTGTCTATGAAGCTGTTGTGATGTATAGTGTTATTTTCTGATAATGAAGAAATGGAAATTGCATAGTCACTATTTTCGCTGAAGTAGTTAAAACCAATGAAACAGTAATTACATCTCCATATCAATAAACCACAAGCATTGCTGTTTAATGTATTATTAATCAACGTAGCATTATCTGAGTTATAATCCACCCAAATGCCATATTCGTTGTTGTTGTTACAGGTGTTATTAATCAAAGTAGTTATAGAAGAAACACCTATGAAGACACCAAGATTATTGTTGTTGCATGTGTTATTTATAAATGTTAGATTAGAAGAGAAATCTATAGAGATGCCATGATTGTTTCTATAGCAAGAATTACTAACCAAAGTCATATTATGTGCACTTTCCAAATTGATACCACGATGGTCGTTGTCATTACAAGTGTTATTTATTAATGTAGCATTTGAAGAATGATAAGATTTGATGCCATCATGGTTATTACTGCAAGTGTTATTAGTTAGAGAAGCATTATTAGAATAATCCAAGTAGATGCCAAACCCATTATTTTTGTCACAGTTGTTATTAATCAAATAAACATTAGAACTTTCTTCCAGTGTGATTCCATTAGAATTATTGTTGCAAATATTATTAATGATTGTACTACCTGATGAATCTGTTAGAAAAATCCCAGAGTATAAATGATTATTGCAATTATTCAGAATAATTTTTGAAGTTCCATATGTGATATTTCCGAGATAAACTCCATAATTAATAGCACTTAGGGTGCAATTTCTAATTATAAAATACTTTGTTGTGAATTTTATGTAAATAGCATGGTCCTCTGTTGTTGTTATGTTATAATTTTCAATAATGTATGGATTATTTTCCGTACCATTGCCAAGAAAATCATAATCCTCAAAATCCATATCTCCCAGTATTGTTATTGCTTCATGTTCATTTGAAACACCATTAAGTAAACCATTTTCAGGATCCTTAGGTAAATAGATGTTTACAACAGCAAAAGTAATTGCAGTAGCTAGCACTGCAACTGACAAACCCCCAATTAAATAATACAACTTTCTATTCAATCAATCACCAACTTTTTTTGAATCAATATGCCACATTAAATCATATTTTGAATATCGTGGTGTGACAAATAGCTAATTCTTTTTTATTAGTAATCCTTAGATAAACTAATTTGAATTAGTACCAAATTTACTCCCAAGTAAGGATATCTTTAATGAAAATTAAATCTTTTGTTAAAAACTGAATTTCAAATAAGAAACATTATGCAGGAATATTTGGTGGATCCGCGCGTTTTCGAATCAAAAACACTCAAAATAAACTAAATATAAATTGTAAGAAACAATCCTCTCTTGAAGAAAGAAAGATCACCTTTTATTAATTTCCAATAATGGTCTCCCACAAATACTGCACTTATTATGACATTGACAATACACTCTTTGTGGATGATTCTGACAATATCTTACTGGTGGACAATAACTAAATAAATCTTTGACTATGCTTTTAATCATGATATGTCACATGTACGATATATAGTGAAAGTGATATATAACTTTTTTGTTGCACTTAATTTTAATCAGAATAATTTAGCTAATCTCAATACTTTTCTTTAAAAAAAATCCATTTAAAAAAGTGATTGGTGGCCCGTGCGGATTCGAACCACGGATTTTTCATTTAACAGATGTATCATTATTGATAGTTTTACAGCAAATTAATATAGAAATACAATAACTAGAAGCAAAAAGTATGGAATGTTTGAAGAAATGAGTGAAAAAACTAAGAAGAAGCTTGGTCTTATAGCTGATTCCTCATGTGATATTCCAATTTCAACTATTGAAAATTATGATATAACTATAATATCTGTTAATGTTAT
>DAOVHJ010000123.1 GCA_030671945.1 Candidatus Heimdallarchaeota archaeon | reverse complement strand
AGACAAAGTAATCATATTACTCTCAAGTTTCTCCATTTTTGTAATATGAATTTCACTAGCAATGAATAACTCTGTCCCAAAGTAATAAATTAAATTGTCAATCCAATCAAAAAGTAATGATTTGTAATCCTCAGATTCAAAAGTTACTTCTTTTGTGATTTTGGATTCGACTGTTGCGGTATCTGATAAAACGTTATAATAACCTAAGGCTGCTTGTTCAAAAGCTTCTTTCAAATCAGATCCTTTTGCATGAATAATAGTATCTGCCGTATGTTCTAAGTATTCGTAACTCACAGCTACACCCTCATAAATTGGCATTACCCTAACTGCTACAACCAAATTAAAAAGCTTTAGGCGAAGAAAATTAAAAGACTAGTCGGTCCGTGCTGGAAAATAAGGGAAGAGTTAAATTCCTTCTTATAATGGGAGGGTGTTGAATGATGAAAGAAGGTTTAACCAACACGGAGCCGGCTAGGAACCCTTTTTTTGGCCGAGATAGGTTCAAGATACTATATGGACAATAAACAATATAAAAATAGACATAAGTCTGATAATTAGTGATTAATATTAGCAGATTGTTAGGAATCAAGTCTCATTCTTAACTTCTGAGAAGATTTCCTCTAGTTTCTCGGACACTGAGTCATTTTTTACCCAAAATTCCTTTACAATTCTTACTGAAGAGGTCTTTCTTTGTAGTTGCTCGTTTTCTGTATTATCTATTCGATCAATCCATTGGTCACAGAATGATCGAAAAACAGCTATTTTGTTTCGCACTTTCTGATTATCATTACTTAAAATTGCTCGAGATAGTTCTCCTACTAGTTTCACTAGAATCGTATTGAACGATGGATTGTGAATATGAGTTTTTGGGAGAGTTACTTCATCAAAATCAGGATTTTCAAAAACCTCTAACCAAACCAGTAATTGTGAAATAAATTTAAGGATTAATTTCTCTAGAACATGATTATCATTATTTTCAGTTGCTTTAGCAATTTTTCCGACAGCTTGTGAGACTGCTGCTATCCATAAATCATTTGTTGGACGAAAATTATTTTTGACGAATTTTCTCACTATTTCTTTTTGTTTCTGATATTCATTTTCTATTTCGCGATAGTATTTCGTGTTGTTTCCTGTTAAAAAGATAGTTTGATTCCCCTTTTCTTTCATTAATTCAAATCCTACAGATTCTAAAAAACTTATTTTACTCCAACATTAGAACAAAAAGATGTTTAAAAAAAGAAATAAAAAGACCTCTGATACGAGAAAATTAGGGAAGAATTATTTAGGGAATTCAAAGGCTACTTTTATTGCTTGATATTTTCCTTTATGCATTGCAACATTATAAGCTGATTTGTATTCTTCAATGGGAAATTTGTGAGTTACTAAATTTTGATACAAATTAGGATTCATGCCAAGGATTTCTAATGCAATTTCAAATGAATGCATTTTTCTGCCTTGAAAATCATCTAAACCATATATCATAGACCCAATAACTTCAATTTCTTTATAGGCGGCTAATGCCCAATCAACTTTTTTTGTAACACCGAAATCAAGTCCTAGAATGACGATTCGACCATTACTTCTCACTAACCGCAATGAATCATCCAAAGTACGATCATTTGAAGCACAATCAAATATTATGTCTGGACCAGTATTTCCAAAAAACACTTTTTTACTAAGCATTGGTTTGTATAATTTCCCATTTGTTAATTCGGCTATTTTTTCATAGAGCAGATCAGTTTTTCTTTCAATGATTACTTCATTAGATCCGAGTTTCTTAGCCCATTCAGCCTGAACTGGATAACGAGCTAATGTAATTATCTGACATTTTGAGCCATAAGCTCTAAGTGCTGCAATTACTAATAAACCAATGATTCCCGCACCAAAAACTATAACCTTGTCAGAATCCTTTGGAAGATTATTAGCAACTGCATGTATGGATACCGCAAATGGTTCTGATAGAACAGCAACTTCATTTGGAACATTATCAGGAACTTTGTAAAATTGCTTTTCAAAACCAAGAATATATTCACTGAAACCTCCCCCACCGTATCCACCCCAGTTATTCCTGCCACCAAATTTCTCTTCGAGTTTAGAACCATCGCCAGTTCCAGTTAAACATAAACAACTAGCATATCGACCTACTTGACAGCTAGAACATAATTCAAAACCGTATGCTTCACATGTTGCTGTCGGATCGAAAACAACCGTATCACCAATTATCAAATTTTGAATATCCGACCCAATTTCTTCTATAATTCCAACAGTTTCATGACCAATTGGAAAGGGAGTAGTCTTACTTGCTAAAATTGAAGAAAAATATGATCCTTTTAACTCTAATTGATGTATATCGGAACCACAAATTCCCCCAAGTTGAGTTTTTACAATTACTTGATTGGGATGTAAAATTTTAGGTTTTGGCCAATCAGCTCTATATTTCACCATGGAAAACTTGCCAGCCAAACCAATAGTTTTCAATACTCCTTTCCAAATTTTCAAATCATACATCACTGCTTTCATAAGTAAAAAAAACACTACAAAGATATAAATTAATTGATTTCAATTTTGAGAGAAAAAAAATACAATAAAATAGAACTTGAATTAATTAAATGAAAATGGTGCCAAGGACGAGATTTGAACTCGCGCTCCCGTGAAGGAACTGGTTTTCAAGACCAGCGTCGTGGTCCGTGCTTGACTACCTTGGCTTTTTTGTTCTTTTTAGAATTGTTCTGCATCATTATTTAAGATTTATTATAGATAGTTTTTCTCTTCATTATTTGCTTTTGGTTTTTCTTCATGTCTTTTTGCTAATTCTTTCTTTATTTCTTTTATTTTATTGCCATATAATGGGTATAAAATCAGTGGAATTATTGCTAGTACTAGAAACGCCAAGGAGAGAATACTTAATCCTAGTCTTATCCCGAATTGTGCTTGTATAGTTTGAATATCTTTTGTAGAATCATAACCATAAAAGCCAATTATTAGTGTGAAAAAGAATGCAACCAAGGAGGACGCTGGTTTAGTTATTAATGCATTAATACCAAAGAACATTCCTTCTCGTCTTCGTCCTGTTTTTAATTCGTCCTCATCTGCTATATCTCCCACCAGCGGATTTACTATCACAAACCAGAATGAGATCATTGACATACAGAATGCGTAGGAAATAGCAACGACTACAATATGGATTTGGAAGAACAACCCTAGGAGACCGATTATCATAACACTAATAATGATAAATACTGAATTTCTCAAGCCTAACTTCTTTTGCAAGTAACCATATAGAAAATAAAATGGAATTTGTAGCAAGCCTAATGGCAAGCTAACTAGCAGAATTTCTAATTGATCTAGTTGTGCAATGTATTTGAAATAAAAAGGCATTACTCCAACAAGATTTGTAGAAATAGCTGTAAACATGAAATTTATTATGACAAAGAAAATAAATGCTTTTGACTTGAATGTTTCTTTTATTGCTGGCCAAAGTGGTAATGGTTCTATTTTTTCTTTCTCAATAGAGTGTTCTTTCATTTTCACTGTTCCAATGAGCATAAAAATCGCTGCGAGAGTTGCCATACCTATGAAAATTATTCGCATGTAGATAATAGCCATTGATGATGTTAACACAAGATTTGGTAAGATAGCAGCTATTCCAACTGGCAAGAAGCTGATTACTGAGGTTATTACTGAGATTCTTGTTCGTTCTGTTGTGCTTGTAGTTTGACCTGTTAGTATTGCACTTAGATTTAAACCATAAATTGTTAATCCCGTATCAAAAATTATTAGTGCAATTAAAAGAAAAATGAATAACGAAGGTTGGGACCAGGAAGGAAACGCCACCCAAAACATAAGGAATCCCACCAGAAAGATGGGTGCTGAAAGTCTTATAAAATACAATCTTTTACCTTTTGAATCCATGCTCTTTTTATCTGAGATGAATCCGAAAACTGGATCATTTATTGCATTCCAGACTGCGAAGATTATCATAACTATTCCAAAGAGTTTTGGATCCATATGCAATATATCGACATAAAAAGTGAGGAGTGCTCCAGTAACCATAACACCAAGAATATCCCCACCAGCTTTCGTTAAACCCATATATGTTCGCTGCTGAGGAGAAACAAGTTGTTTTTCTGAATTAGTCTTCTTTATTTTATTCAACTATGCCAACTCAGTGTTATTTCATAAAGAAATGCCTCTACATTAATTCAATTTTTTGCTTGAAAAGTATGTCTCGAGATGAACTACCAATTAAAACTGTAAAAATTCCATGCTCAGATTTCCATGAATGACTATCAACGTCATAGAATTCCAAATCATTTACTGAGAGTTTGAATTTGATGGTTTTCTTTTCACCAGGTTTTAAGGTGATTTTTTCAAAATTCTTCAGTTCTTGTTCCGGTCGTTCCACGGATGATTTCTCATCCTTAATGTATAATTGTGTTATTTCTGAACCTTCTCTATCTCCTGAATTTTTGATATCAACTGAAACTGTAATTTTATCTTTAGAAGTCATTGTGTCTTTGTCTATTTTGCTGTTACTATATTCAAAGGAAGTATAAGATAGACCAAATCCAAATGGAAATAGCGGATCAATTTTCTCTTTATCAAAATGACGATATCCAACAAAAATTCCTTCTTCATAGTAGACATTTTCAGCTCCAGGATATGTTTTTTCTGATTTATGAGCTGGTGAATCCGATAGTTTTCTTGGAAAAGTTATCGGTAATTTTCCACTTGGGTTTACGTCACCAAATAGTGTACTCGCTATTGCTCTTCCACTTTCTTGTCCTGGATACCATGCTTCTACAATTGCCGGAACAGAATCAATCCAATCACTCATTGCGATTGGACTTCCATTTATCAAAACTACAATTGTTTTTGGATTTCGTTTTATTGTATTCTTAATTAATTCAATTTGTTTTTCTGGCAACTCTAATATGGTTCTGTCAACGTTTTCACAATCATTTCCTCGTGCGTGATTTAATCCCAGAACAAGTATGCAGGCATCTGCAGATTCCACATCAGCTGTAATTTGGATTTTTTCGCCACATTTTTCCTTCAACCCTTGAAGTGGAGTAATTTCATAGAATGGTACAACTGATGCTGCTCCACCATAAAGAATTCCGCTCATCTTCTTGTTGGCATTTGGTCCGAGGATTGCTAAGGTTTTAATTTTATTTTTATCTAATGGGAGAATTTTCTTTTCATTTTTTAAGAGAACAATCCCTTCTTCTGCTACTTTCCTTGCAAGTTCTTTATGTTGTGGAGTGTTTCTTTCTCCCTTTGGTATTTTCTCTGGATTATCAAAAAGTCCTACTTGAAACATAACTCTAAGTAATCGTCTTACAACAAAGTCTATGTCTTCAACTTTGATCTTTCCTTCAGCTAATGCTTTTTTCAGTAATTTCGGTTTATAGATTTTGGTTTTGGGCATTTCTAAGGATAATCCAGCAAGGATACTATTCTCAGGATTTGTTATTCTTCTTGTAGCCCACCAATCTGTTACGACGAATCCATTGAATCCCCAGCTATTCATTAAAGTGTCCCGAAGTAATCCAGAGTGCTCACAACCAAAAACACCATTCACTTTATTATAGCAACTCATGAATACCCAGGGATCGGCATCTTCAACCACATCTTTGTATGCTTTAAGGTAGATTTCATTAAGGGTTCTTTCATCGACAATGGCATTTACATGAAATCGATTCTCCTCTTGATTATTTGCTGCGTAATGTTTTACACAAGCTCCAATTCTTTGGCTTTGCACTCCTTTTACAAATGGGATAGCTAATTCTTTAGTTAGATATGGGTCTTCACTAAAATACTCGAATGTTCTACCATTGAGAGGAATCCGATCTATGTTTATTCCTGGACCTAGAACAATGTGACGTCCAACAGCTCTTGTTTCTTTTGCTATTGCTAAACCATACTCATAAGCAAGTTTGCGATTCCAGGTAGAGCTAAGATTCTTACTACATGGGAATTTGGTGTTAAATCTATAACTGGAGTGAGTAGCAACACCTATTGGACCATCTGTCATCCCAAGTCGTTTTATTTTCAATCTTCGAATTGGTTTTGTAGTCCATAAAGAGAATCTTCGCCCAGAAAGTAACTTTAGTTTCTCTTTTAGAGTTAATTGACTCAGAAGATTATCAATTCGTTCTTCTATCTCTAGTGTATCATCAAAATACTTTGGTTGTTTTTTCACAATTACCATCACATTTGTTCTTTCAAGAGACGATAAAGAGTTATGTTGTGAATCTTAAAACTCTTTTGAAAGCTATCCGTTTCATTTTTATTGTCTTAGTTCTTGTATGATACTTAGGTGTTCAATTGATGGAAATCGTTGAAGTTAATGGATTGAGAATTGGTTTAAATGAACAAGTGAAAATTATGGGAGTAATAAATCTCAGTCCTGAATCTTTCTACAAAGGTTCGATAAAAACAGGTCCAGGAAGCATACTACAATCAGCTATAAGACAAGTAAAGGAAGGAGCAGATATTATTGATGTAGGAGCAAAGAGCACCGCACCTTATCTTGAGACAGAAATTACCCCAGAAGAAGAGAGTGAAAGAGCATTAAAAGGAATAAAAATCATACTCGATGAAGTAAAAAAACCACTCTCAATAGATACTACTCATGCAAAAGTAGCTAAAGCAGCACTAGATATTGGCGCTTCAATGATTAATGATGTTACTGGCCTAAATGATGACCCAGAACTAGCAAAAGTCGCAGTAGAGTTTGATGTTCCAATAATCCTAGGGGCAACACAATTACATCGATTTCAAGGAAATCCTACAGAGAGAGTTATTACATCATTAGAGCATTCGCTAAAAGTAGCTCAAGAAGCAGGAATTGGATTAGATAAAATAATCATAGATCCAGACATTGGTTTTCATAGAATTAAAGATTTCAAGTGGTATAAAATAGACGCACATATTTTAACACACTTAGATTTGTTAACTAATAAATTGAAGCAACCCATCTGTATTGGTCTCTCGAGGAAATCATTCATTGGTAAAATACTTGATATAAAAGACCCAAAAGATCGTCTTTATGGTTCACTAGGAGCTACCAGTATAGCTATTCTTCATGGAGCGAGCTTAATTAGACCTCATGATGTGAGAGAAACTCTTGAGACAATTCGAGTAATAGAGAAAATCAAAGAATTCGGTTTGGAAACAAAGTAACATTACCCTATAACCAAAAAGGGGCGAATAGTCGACGATTCCGAATGTCATCAAGCTTCCACGGGTACGGAAGACTTGACTATTTTCT
>DAOVHJ010000167.1 GCA_030671945.1 Candidatus Heimdallarchaeota archaeon | reverse complement strand
GATGGCAATTATTACTTTTGCTGGAGTTTTCGTAAGGTAATCATCAAGTTCTTTTGCATTGCTATGAGCAGATAAAACAACAGCGGTGTGTGGAACATCAAATTCCTTTAGAACTCCTACAACTTTCTCAACAATTTCACTATCTGATTTCGATCCAGATAAAATTGTAACAACTGGTTCATCCATCATTAACACAACCATTCTTTATTTACTAATTATGACTTCTTTGGATATCTATTAACATTTCTTAGTTTTTTCTTAAGAATTTCATTAAATTCATTTTGCTTTTGGGTCCACTTCGGGCACCCACTTCTTGAATGCAAATAGCAGAGCAAGCAGCAGCAATTCTTCCTGCTTGTTTGGGTGTTTTTCCTCGAGTTAATGCATAAAGCATTCCAGCAGTAAAAGCATCTCCAGCTCCAGTAGTATCAACGACATCTACTTTGAAAATGGGAATATTCACTCTTTCATCTTTACTATAAATTGTTGCTCCTCTGCTGCCTTTGGTTACTGCAATTACTCTTTCCTTATTTTCCTTTATTAAATCAGCAGCTATAGTATCAATCTCATCCTCAACACATCGAAAGATTTGAGTTATTTCATCTACACTTGCTACAATGAGTTTCGCTTTTTGTGCTAATCGATATGCTCTGCTTGGATTCTGAGCAATAAGAGCTCCTGGACTCATAGAGAAATTGATCTCAATATCACTTTCTAGTAAGGCTTCAATGGATGCAATATTCCTTAGATCAGAAAGATTTACCCAGTTTGCTTTCGCAAATAACTCAAGTGGTAAATCACCAATCGCTAAAGTATCTGCTGCTCCACTGTATGCCATAATCATTCGATCACCTTTCTTATCTACACAGATATAGCATGATCCGGTGCTTATCTCATCAGAAATGACTACGGTATTTTTGTAGTGAACTTTTTCTTTAGTGAGATCTTTGAGAAGTAGTTCTCCAAATGTGTCTTTGCCAATTTTTCCTGAGAATGCGGTCTTCAAACCTAATCTACTAGTAATTACCGCTACGTTTGCTGCAGCCCCCCCTGGCATAAATTTAAAATCCCTTACAAACGATTCCCCATCTCTTTTTGGAAACTCTTCTACAAGTGCAATCATATCAACTAATACTGCACCTACAGAGATGATATCGAATGTTTCGAGCATTTGTAACACATCAATTATGAGTTAATTAAAATGACTTTTGCTAATTTATAGGAATTTTGTTAGCTAGCTTTACTGCGTTTTAGCAGTTTTTTTAGCATTATTCATATCACTTGGTCTGTTTGGTAAAGTATAGAAAACTGGGATTAGTATCAGAAAACCAGCAATCATGATGAACATCGGAGTCAAGTATCCATATGGTTGGGGGATAGCGTCATACAGAAAACCAGCAATAAAACCTCCAGGTAACCATCCTATTGATCGGAAAATAGCTATGGAATTATACACTTTGCTCTTACGTTCTGGTTCAACGTTTGTAAATAACGAAATGGTTGATGGGATCCATAATGCTATTGAAAACCCTAAAGCAATTCTTGCTATGATCATTAATACGAAATAATCCTGATAAAAGACAAATACTACAGTCAAAATTATCCAGACAAGACCACAAAGCTCTGATATAAACAGAAAGATTCTGGCGCCTAATCTATCAACATATCTTCCCAGATACATAGCACCTAATACTGTGATACTAGTAACCATAATTAGAAGACTGATCTGTTTATCATCGAATTTATTTGCACCGAAGATATCTCCATCTATAAAACCAGCCCAATGAACTCCTAATGCTATGCCCCATAAGAAAGCATCTAAGAAAAATGTAATTGAAACTCTTAGTACCCATTTATCTTTGAATGTATCAATAAATCCTCTAATAAAATTGGATTTCTTTTTCTTAGTTACCTCTTCCTCTACATCATCAGAAGCTTGATCCTTCTTCTCATCTACAATTACAAATTCCTTCTGATTTTCTTTCTTTAACTTTCTAGAAGGATCTGTTATAACGAACATTATACCGATTGCAATTAGAGCAACGACAATTGTACCATATAGGTAAAAATATGCTCGATCTTTATTTGTAAATTCAAAACCAACTACGAAAGTTAAAATGAAAACAATAGTTGATACTGTTAGTTCGCCAAATCGACCAAAAAATGCTGTTATGGTAGCTATTAATCCTTTTCTCTCTTCCCCGGCTGACTCCGTCAAAATAATGCTGTAAGGGGATTCGTTAAGTGAGAATGCCAAACTTAACATTAAAACTGCAATAATAACTATGTATATTTTCGCTGGACTAAAAATAAAGAATCCAAACGAAACAGCAATCAAGACTTGAGCAATAATAAAAACTCTCTTGTAACCTAAGATACCATTCAAATAATCAGCTAATATTAACCCAACAATAGCTACAAATGATGATATAGTTCCAATAATCCCGAATAGTTTCTCGGAATCATTGATTTCTAAAAAGTATAAACTGTAAAAGATAAAATGTATGCTAGTTGCAGAACTAGCAAAAAATGAAGTTACTGTAAAGAAGAAAATGTTTTTCTTTCTTTCACTTTTGGTTAATAATTGTCTACCAGGTGTAGGATCTGCTTGAGTTACAAGTAAGACCTCATCATCCTTATCTATTATCGACAATTAAATTAACCACACAAAATTCGTTTAATTATAATATCTAAAGCACTCTAGAAATTGCATTTAAGCATTTATATTACTCAAACATAAGTTTCTCTAAGTAAAATCTGCTGCTTTCACTCTTAGATATTTACGATATTTCTTTTGTAAAATTAGAATTCTTTGAAATTCCTCTTCATTTATTTCAAGTGATACATCAAAAAATTCTTCGTTTTTACTCATTTCTTCTTTTGATAAATTAGAAACGAATTCTTTTGTTTTTGGAAAAGCCCGGATTAATTCTGTTAGCGGATAAATTGACTTGCCCGAATAAGCAATCATTGATGGACGGAGTGAATATTCATTTCCATTAAACGACACACCTGTTCCGCCGTTATCTCTAACATATTCCAGCATTTGAATATCAGTAATACTATCTCCTATAGCAATGGAATCGGATGCTTCTAACTCGTGTTCTTCCAAAATCTTTATTACAGATTCCCTCTTACGACCACCACCACAAACGATAGTTGAGTCAAAAACAGCTCCAAAATCTGATTTGGGGATATCTGTGAAAAAGAACTTGTCTAGATCTTCCTTTACTTCAGTCATACCATCTACTAAATATCTTGGAAAAATATCTTCTAATAAAGGTGTAAGAGCATCAGTAATATCTGGCTTTAAAGAGAAATCCAGAGTGGTGCATCTAACGTTTTCTATGGGGTGATTCAGTTTTTTAGAAATAGTATGTGCATGATGAGTATAACTAGTAGAGATTATGTAAGTTGGAATTTCTTTTTGTTGCAGATATTGGAAAAGTTCTATAGCTCCAGGGGTTGGTTCAGCTTCTCGAGATATCTTAAACAATAACTCTTCATCTGCAAAAGAAACAACAATAGGGGCTATGAGTTTGAGCGTATCACCGGGCCAATAATCCTTTTTCTTATCCGCTAGGAAAAGCTCATCGTCATATAAACTAATCATTTGAAATAATTTGTAGAAATCCTGTTCTTTCCCAAGTTTCTTACCAATTAAAGATATGACATCTGCTGCATGATCAATTGGACAAAGTGGTCCTTCAAGATCGAAAAAGGTAATCATAATACATTCAACTCTTTCAAATGGTCTATTCTTTTTTGCACTAATTCTTTTGTTCCAACATCTTTCCTGTGGAATAATGGTCCTTTCACGTAGGATGTTGCTTTTTCCGCGATTTCTTCCGCTTTTGCTAATTCATCGGCTATTCCTACAATAGCTATTGCTCGAGATGTTGTGGTTATTATTTTTCCTGGTTCCACTTCACTTACTGATGAATAGAATAGGTCTGCTCCTTCCTTTATGATTTTCTCAACATCGACTTCTATTGGTTCTTCCTTTTTAGGTGAGACTGGATATCCTTCCGGAACTAGATATTTGCAAACAGTTGCTTGTTTTGCAAATTCCACTTTGATTTTTGAGAGCTCTTTCTCAATCATTGCTTTGAATATATCAAGTAATGGTGTTTTTAGCAAAGGTAAAATGTTCATAGCTTCTGGGTCGCCAAAACGAGCATTGTATTCAAGAATTCTTAATCCATTTGCTGTGAGCATAAAACCACCATATAAAATTCCTATGTAATCGCTTCCGGTTTCTTGTTTGATGGCTTTTGCAGTTTGCCGAATAATCTCTTTAGCTTCTTCAACAATTTCTGCTGATATAAAGGGTAGTAAATGATCTTCTGCACTATAGGAACCCATACCTCCGGTATTTGGTCCTGTATCCCCATCATAGGCTCTTTTGTGATCTTGGACTATTGGTGATGGAGAAATATCTTCGCCAGAAACAAAACATTGTAGAGAAAATTCTTCCCCAACTAATAATTCTTCAAGAACTATTGCTTCCCCTTTAGCAAAAACCTCTTGGCAAAAATCCAAAACTTCTTCAACATTTTGCAAATGTTCGCCCATTAATTTTACTCCTTTTCCTCCTGCTAACCCATCTCTCTTAACAGCAACTTTTCCTACTCTTGCTATATATTCAGAGATTTCTATCAACACTGTATCCGGGGCAAAGATTCTGTATTCGGGTTGCCCTGGTATACTATATTTTGTTAGCAAATCTCGAGTAAAGCTTTTCGAGGATTCCATTCGCGCTGCAGATTTTGTAGGTCCTATTGACTTTACCCCTTTTTCCAACAAGAAATCCACGATTCCATCTGCTAGAGGATTTTCAGGTCCAATAACTGCAAAATCTGGTTGGATATCCTTAATGAAATCTCCAAGAGCATCGAAGTCATCTAACTTGGCTATTTTTACCTTAGTTGATAACTTGGCGATTCCTGGATTTTTTGCTTTCATAAATGAAAATAAATCAATATCACTTTTCTTCAATGCTTTTGCTATAGCATGCTCTCTTGCTCCTTGACCCACTAACAATACTCTATCTTTTGCCATTTCTTACACCATTGTATGATTCAAATGAATATTATTTGAAATAAGAATTTTGCTGAATAAATTGAATACTGATTCCTGTGAAAAATCGACTATGATTCTCTTTCACAGAGTAATTGTGAGGGTGTTGATTTCAATGGGTAATCGCCTGTTAGACAAGCTAAACACAAATTATTATTCTCAGGCCACTTGTCAAAACCAATTGCATCAACAAGTAATGGAATTGTGTTGTAAATAACAGCATCAAGACCAAGGATTTCTCCGATTTCTTCATCTGTTCGTCCGCAGGCTATTAATTCTCTTTCAGTGGGGAAATCAGTTCCCATAAAACAAGGATTAATGAGTTTTGGACAACTCACAGCAAAATACACATGAGTTGCTCCTGCATCACGAATCATCTTAATGATTCCTCTCGAGGTTGTTCCTCTTACTATTGAGTCATCTACAAGAACTACTTTCTTTCCTTTAACAAGATTTGACATTACATTTAGTTTGAGTTTTACTGCTTCCTCTCGAGCAGTTTGACGTGGCATGATAAATGTTCTGCCAACATATCTATTTCTAATTAATGCTTCAGAATATTCAATACCAGTTTCTTTTGAAAACCCAATAGCTGCTATTCTGCCGGAATCTGGGATAGGGACCACAATATCTGCTTCATATCCTCTTTCTTTGAATAATTTACCTAGTCTTATTCCAATTCTTTCTCTAGCTTCATAGGTAGAAATTCCATCCAAAACTGCATCTGGTCTAGCAAAATACACCCATTCAAACATACAATGAGCTGCTTTTTCTTCCTTAGTTAAGCGTTTCTTCTTGATTCCCTTTTCATTAATGATTAGCATTTCACCTGGCTTAACATCATCCTCGAATTTTGCACCAACAATGGTTAATCCAATAGTCTCAGATGCAATTACAAAATCTCCGTCTTTTGTTTTTCCATAACAAAGAGGTTTAAATCCAAGAGGATCTCTTAAAGCTATTATTTCTCCTTTATTAGTAGCAAATAAAATGGAATAAGCACCATCTAAATAACTGATGAGTTTTTTACAAGCTTTAGTGATATCTCCATTTTCTTCTTCAAGTGTATAGTCCAATAATTTACCAATTACTTCAGT
>DAOVHJ010000052.1 GCA_030671945.1 Candidatus Heimdallarchaeota archaeon | reverse complement strand
ACAATGATTTCACCCATTCTGTAATACATGTATTTCTTATTTCTAGAACTAATTATTAGATAACATTTTTTTTATTAAAAAAGTGTCGGTATTCTTGAGCGAATTTAACTAACAATTCTTTCATATAAAACAAAAAATGTCTAAATGGGAATAAATAATAATGGAAACGAATTATTCTGATATATAAAATAATATGGGATGATTTTATGTCAAGTGAAGATGATGTATTTCTAAAAACATTTACTCAAATGATAGAAGTTTTAACAAAGATTGACACTACTTTAGATTCGTTAAAAAAAACCGTTGAAAGTATCCATCTTTCAATAGATGGACTTGGAACTGGTATAACTAACATAAATTCACAATTAACCAATCTTGGCAATAAACTAGAAACTCTTTCAACGAAAATCCAAAAAATGCCTAAACAACCAGCAGCTGAAAAAGTTGTTAAAGAAAAAATAAAAGTAGCAAAAGAAAAAGGCAAACCATCAACAAAAGAAGTAATTGCTGATGCTGCACAACATCCTATTTTTGTTGATTTAACTAAGAAAATAAATGTCGCAGAAAAATTCAAGGAAGCCGGAGAGATCTTAATTGAAGCTCTTGAACAGATCGAATCAAGCTTTTCATTTAGCCGTGTTTTCTATGAAATTCGTAGAATAGGTAATGGTTTTATAAGGAAAGGAGACAACGAATTTCAAGCGAGCGATAAACAGGATCTATTAGAAAAAGCAGTGGATTGGGAAACAAGATTAAGTGCTTAATCTTCCCTACTTCCTAATTGCACAATAATAGAAAATCATTTATTGCAAATAATTACCTTTGAAATAATAATATTTTGCCCCGATAGTGTAGTTCGGTCAATCATCACGGCCTCTCGAGTCGTGGACTCGGGTTCGAATCCCGGTCGGGGCACCATTAATTTAATTTTCAAAAAAGTGGTGTTTTTAATATAAAATATGATATTTCTATTGAGGAAATATCATGAGAAAAAGACGATTTATTCTAAAGAAGCTAAAAAAAGATCGTCGGGCTTCCCCCCTAATTGAAGAGGGGATATTAATTGGTCTTGCATTGTTTGCCTTTGTTCTCTTAGTTGCTATTGTATCAGACATTCTTGGATTTACACAAAATATTTTTCAAGATGTCTCAGAAAAACTTCAAGGTTTAAATCCCTAAGATTTTTTTCTTAGTTTTAAGAATATTATTATTCCACCTAATACTACTTTATTGTGTTGGGTATGACGTAAAGGCATTTGGAAGAGCATGCTTTATTGCAATGACCTGGAATAGAAATCTGACCCAACACTATTCCTTCTTTCAGGAATACTTTCGGTCATCTTTCTCACATTTAGGTATCTTTGAATAAGCTTAAGCTTGTTTTGTATCCTATTAAAAAGATATCATCTTGTTTTAAGAGAATATTTCAACTCAAGAAGGTAAAAATGATTTTTTGCGCTGGTAATCTTGGTGTTCTTAAATTGGAAAAGAATGATGGATTATGCAAACATTGTAATGGACCTCTTATACAAACAAGAGGTGAATTAGTCTGTTCTGAATGTGGTGTCGTTAATAATTCGATAATAATTTCGGAAAAAAACGATTCTCATATCCCTTGGGATCATGAAATGTCTCCTGGAAAGAGGGTTCATATTGTTGATGGCCTTGGAAGTTACATAGGCTATCATAATGATGGTTATTTTCATGATGGTAAAGGATCTACTTTGCCATCTAAGGAACAATATAAATTCAGAAAACTAAAAAGAAAATACAATCTGAGGATTAAGATAGGAAATCATGAGACAGATTATAGATCACTTATGAGTCTTAATCGGGTATCTGGTTATCTAGGAATATCTGACGGAGTAAAGAAGAGAGCTGCATATTTATACAAAATTGTTACTACTGCTGAGAACAGCAAGAAGATTAACAAAATTTCTAATCATATTGTTCTTATAGCCTTATGTTTAATGGTATCAATAAGGGAATCTGCATCGAACGCTCCAATTCGATTAAGCGAAATCGTTAGTATTTTTAAAGATCTTGGCCATCGAGTAAGTGGAAAATCTATCGTGAAGCTAGCACAAATTCTTCCCTCAGAATTAGGCATCTCCTTAAAGATTCGAAAAAGTGAAGATTATTTACAACGAATCACTTCATCAATAGTTGAGAACTTAGATGTCTGTGAACGTCTTAAACAACTTGAAGTAAATAAAAAGGAATACGAAAACAAACTCTTGCAATTATCTCGAGAGATTCTTTGTGAAACAAATCTTAGAGCAAGAGGTGGAAGAAATCCATATATCTTCGCAGTATCTGTTGTTTATTGTGCAGATCGGATAATCGGAAAATTAGGTGCACATAGACAAATCTTAACTCAAAAAGCTCTCGCTGACATATGCAATGTAGCCGAATATTCAATTCGCGACCATCATAGAACTGTACTGAAAGAGAAATTAATTGAGAAGATAAAAGAAATCGTTCCTGAAAGCAATTCAGAAATCGATGAACCCGAATCTCGATTTCCGATGCTTTTTTAGTATTTCTTTTTAACATAAGGAGGATTAGTTATGAAAATTCAAGATAAATATCTTGTTCCTCCTTACAAAATCCAAATTGGCAAGGATAAATTAGATAGACAATTTTATACTACTGAGGTTGTTTTTGATGTATCAAAATATTCTTCTTTGACTAATACAATTGAGAAGCAAATACTAAATGATAAATGCTTTTTGGATTTAGAGGTTGTTGATTTACAGTTTTTACTCAAGAATTTACAGGGATCTATTGAGGAGAAATTAAAAACTTATTCTTTGGATAATTCAAAACTATTTATCTTCATTAGAGATTGGATGTCTTACAAAATAATAGGTTTAGAAAGATTAATGCCATTATTAATTGATGATCGTGTTCAAGAAATTTATCTTGACAAACCAAATACACCTTTATATTTGGATCATCAAGATTTTGGTCGTTGTATTACAAATATTATTCTATCTGAAGAAGAACTAAATCAATTTAAAACAAGATTGTGCCTCGAGAAAGATGTTGTTCTAAATATACTCAATCCGTCTTTAAAAGTCGAACTAAAAACAAATAGTTTTCACATTCGTGCTGCCATTGATATTCCTCCTCTTGCTTCTGATGGCATGAGTATGAATATTAGAAAACTTAGAAATAAAATTTGGACTTTACCTGAGTTAATACAAAAAAACATGCTTTCAATCGAAGCTGCAGCATATTTGCTCTTTATTCTTAAGAGAAGGTATAATATTACAATTATTGGAGAACCTGGTTCTGGAAAAACGACTTTAGCAAATGCAATAGATCTTCTGACCCCATCTGAATGGCGGAAAATCACAGTTGAAGATGTTATAGAAAGTATTGAACAAACGCGCTTCAAGAAATTTCAAACTAGATATTCAGTTTCTCCTTTTGAAACAAAGATGAGTAAGAATTCAAAAAGTCAGGAAATAATAAAACTACTTCACAGATCACCTAATTGGGTGTTTTTGGGAGAAATCCAAACAGCTGAACACAGTAAAGCTCTATTTGAAGCACTTAGTGCAGGTTTGGTTGGTATTCAAACTTGTCATGGTAGATCAGCTGAAATGATGATTTTAAGATGGATAAATCAACATGAAATACCTTTATCGAGTATCTTGACACTTGATATTTTGATAGAAATCAATTGTTTCTTTGAGGATTGGAGGATAAAAAGAAATGTCTTTCGTATCATTGAAATTTCAAAAGAACCATTATTTAGTAAACAAATTATCAGCTCATTAAGTGATATTGACTTATTTGAAACATTTCGTTTTGACTTGAAGAGTTATTGTTTAACAACAAACCATGATTTATTTGAAACGCCCACGCTAAATATGATTAGACAAAAAGAGAAAATAAGTAGAGCTAAATTTGAAAGTGAAATGGAAAATATTAAGAAAAAACTTGAATATTTATTGACAAACAAAATCTTTGATCCAGTTAAAGTTATGAATTATTTATTGTATGATCAGAGTAAATTACTTTCAAAAAAGGAAAAAATCTCTAATAAATCACTAACTTAGTTTTTCTAATTATAGATGCTTAAATTCATTCCTTCTTACTAATTATTGAGTGCCAATTTCTAAAATGTGATATCTTATGATAGAAAAAATCATTATACCATTAGCAAAAACAAATCTCTGCAAAAAAATAAGCTACAACAAATTCTTAGAAGATATACCTAGTGAATACTTTGTAGATAATTATGGCATTAAAAGAAGTAATATTAATGGTGCAATAATTTTGTTTTCATTAATTTTAGCAACAATCGTTTCTTGTGGTGTTCTATTTTTCAATGTAATATTTAGTTTATTGATATTTGTCATTATTATATTAGCAATCATTTTGTTTTTACTAAGAAAAATCAGGAAGATATACTTTGAAAAAATCTTGGAAGTAGAACAAAATTCTGATTTGATTTGTCGTGAAATACTACTTATTTTATCGACAACTAATTCTCTTTCAATGGTAATTGAATATTTAGCTCAAGGATCTTATCCAATAATATCACCTATGATAACACAATTAATTCAAAGAATGAATATCGGTGACTCACCAATTTCTTTATTACAAACTTTTGCATTGAAACAACCTTCAGAAACCATTAAAGAATTTATTCTTGAATTAATAGTTCCAATTGCTAATGGTCAACTTACCATTGATAAAACTAGGAATTTCGAAGCCCAATGGCGTATTAGAAAGAACTTTGATTCATACATGTCTCAAATAGAAGGTAAAATGAGTTTGTTTCTTGCTATCACTACAATTATCCCAATAACAGTTTCAATGCTTCTAGTTATAATGGGCTACATTAACACTAGTATGTTGGTTTTTCTACCATTAGTTTTCTTAGTTTTTGATCTAATTGCTGTTGAGATATTCAATAGCGGAAAAATCGAATTACTTGGAGGTTGAAAAGGTGGCTCTAACAAATGAAGAAGTGATATTATTACTCAAAATAATTGCTAATAATTTAATACTAGGACGAAGTATTGAGAATAGCATTTTTTTAGCAATAAAGAACCTCCAAGATAATAATCCAAATAAAGAAAATTGGATAAAGTTGTTGAATTTAGGATTAGGATATAAAGAACTCTTAGTAAAACTAGCTGATTATACTGAAGATAAATCTCTTTCAAGAGTTTGGCTTTTGTTATCAAAACTAATGGGAATTAGCTCATATGAAACTGGTGAGAAAATACTCGAGATTGCTGATAATCTGGAAACAAATAGGAAATTAATGGAAAAACGTAATTCAACTCTAAAAGCCCAAAGATATAAGACACTATTCCTTGGTTCTGCAACATCTATTTTCTTGGGAATTCTAGCAGGTTTAGCCCCATTATTTGTAACTTTCGTTGCTATTTTTAGAAATATAACTATTAGTCAAACAACATTGAATATAATGCCATTTTCTCTTTACTTTATAGCAATTTCATCTATCTATTTTATATCTGATATAGGATTTGGCAAGATTAATCTTAAAACAATTATATTTACAACTATCGCATATGTTTGTTCATTCTTTGTTGCTAAGGGAATTTTACTACTTGTGTTATGAGTTTATATAAACAATCTTTTTGCGCCTTGTTCTTTTTCGTCAACATCTTGGCTTTTGGTCTGGGTTATTACTTCTTGTAAATTGCGTTCAATTAATTCAGCATCTTGCACCAATTTATTTGTATCAATTTTTAATTTGGTTACTTTATTCACTAATTCCACTGCAATTGATGCGGCTAAGGGGTCTGCTCGTGAGCTTTCAGCATATGGTAATAATGCAATTGCTGGAAAATTTTTGACTTCGTAATATGCTAACATTAAGGCAATTGGTCCTGTTACAAACAATCCATCCTCTAATAGAGGTAATTCTAAATCATTGCTCTCTAAATAGGCTGATGTAGCCACCACACGGATTTTTTCGTCTTCTTCCTTCTTTAATCTTGAATCTAAACCTCCAATAAGAATTGATTGTTGGAATTTTGATTGAATAGTCCAATCAACAAGCGTTTCTGCAAATTCTTTATGTTCATGACGATATGGTTGAAACTGAGGGACTAACATGATATTATCCTCAAACTGAAAAAACTCAAAAGGTAAAGATAATTTTCCATCCTTTGTTGTAACAAAGGGTGGTAAGAAATCACTAATTATAGTTCCAATTTTTTCTGCTTGAAGCTCATTAACAACATATTTCACAGCAATAAAACCAGTTGTTCCAATTCCATGAAATCCAGTAATAAACGTATTATCTTTAAAATTTTTATTTCCATCTATTTCTAGTTTTATAGTCATTTTTCTCACTCAATATATCCGTTTACTTAATAATATATAAAGCGTGATAACATGTGGAAATTTCTTCAATATTGTAAATCAAATTTTATGGCATCGAGTAGTTTCTACGGGTGTTTTTATAGCTTCTTTAGAATAGTTATTTGAAAAATATCGAGAGCAAACAATCTCTGTTATTTTTTCTCATTATGGTCATTGAGTTGAGATCAAATGAAGAAAACAAAACAATTCCTTACCATTTTGACAATTCTAGTCTTTCTAAGTACATTATATATTCAGGGAATTCACTCTTATGAGAATAATTCCATTACTGAGGATTCTTATCTGTTTAATCCTATACAGAACCTACAGCAATCAGATCAAAAAATAATAAGTGCTCCTTTAGCAACAAATTCTTGGGAAAATTCGGAGTCGAGTTCATTCAAAAGAGAGTTTGAGTATAGCAATAATTTCAATGAATCTGTTGACACGATAACAATAGACAATTGTAACGATTGGGCTCTTAATAGTACTTTTCAATTTTCTGATTTAAGAAGTCAGAAAATAAACAATGGAAATGCTGAATCGGGGGACACATTGTGGACTGATTACATTCCATCACATTATGATGGAAACGTTACTAGAGAAAGTAATCCTCCTAGCGGAAGTGTTATTGATGGGAATTATTCTTGGTATTTTGATGTTGTCTCTAATGATCACACAACAATAGTTGGTTTTGATGATCCAATAGATGTTTATAGTGATTCAGTAATTTTCAGTTTTTCATATTCATTATTACGTAATAATCTTGGTTCTAGTTATGATTCAAATATTTGTATTCGCCTATTTTTCCAATTTGATATTTATATATTCATTTGGTTTGACGGGAATCCTGGAGTTCTTTCTAACGTAACAGGTCCAGGAGGTTATGCTGATTTAATAATCAATGAAGCGTCGTTTGATGGAACAATTCATGAGTATTCATTAAACATTACTGCATTAGGTTTGGAATTATTTAGTCAAAAACCAGATCAATTAAGAAGTTTAGCCGTAGAGACTTGGGGTGAGAATCCATATCAAATGGAATTTATTATGGATGATATTTCCTTAACTGATAATGTTTCTCCTTCAAACATAAGTTTAGTAATTAATTCACAGCAAGTAAATGGTAATTTTGGGAGTGGCACGATTTCTCTTTTTAATCAGCCATCTTCACAATTGAATTATGTTATTCAATATACTTCAACTGAGCAAATTTATTATGATTGCAGTTATTTAATTTTAGGTGTTGGTAGTTGCACTAGTAAAAGGAGTAGCGAATTTAATAATTGGAATGAAATTTTGTGGATAGAGACGTCAAATGAATCTTATATAACTCCTCTTAGTATAACTAACATAACACTGAGCATCTCCATATCAAAAGATTGGGTAGTTGACCAAATTTTGGTTGATGATATAGATACAAGTTATATAAGCAATATAGAAAATTCTACCCATCAACAAGTAATCTTTTCTTGTTTACTTTATAATCAAGTTAAATTCCGATTTATATCTGATAATCTAATTGATAACATGATTCTATCAGATTATCAAATTACTCATAATGAAGTATTGAATGTAGTAATTGATTCTAGAATTTACCAGGAAGAGGTTGAGATCTATGTAATAGATATAGCAGAAAATACTATCTATTCAAATTCGAATATCTCTGGTATTAATGGTGATACGAGTTTCTCAAATGTAAATTTTAATAGCTCTTTACCAAGAGCTACTTACAAGGTTATTGTGTTCTGGAAAATGCTGGACAAAGCTGGTATTGGTGAATTAAATTTTGACATAACTTCAATCCCTACAATAATCACTCCAAACCAACATCAAATTACAGTCAATTATAAACAGAATTTTGTTGTTGAAATTGACTATCTTGACGTAGAAATTAGCGATTCTATTGATTTTGCTATAGTTGATTACTCCTGGGATTTTGGATTTGGTAGTCTACAACAGAATCCACAGAAAAAATATGATGCAAATGTACTAAATGATGAAGCTACTCCTGGAACATACTTCCTAACAATTCAAGCTAGCAGAAATAGCTATGCTACAGCTTTTCTAGTAATAGAGGTTATTGTAGTTTTTACAGATTTCAATTTGATATTGAGTGCTCCAGAAACAGGGTACCCAAGTGAAACTATCACAATAAATGCATATGTAGAAGACAATGCATCAACTCCTGTTTCAGATGTAGAAATTAAATTTGATGTAAATAATAATCCGTACTTAGAAACTTGGACAAATTCAAGCGGATTCGCTTCAATATTGTACTTTATTTCACCGATTTACCAGTTTGATACTTTGAATGTTACTAGCTATGTGATTATAGATGAGATTGAATTCCTTCAAACCTCTAAAAGTATAAATATTGAACTCAGTGATATTCCAAGACAAGCAAATCTGGGAAATCCCAATCATTTTGATACAAATAACAATGAAACAACATATTTTGTTTTTAACATTGATTACCCAACCATAGGAACAAATTGGTATATTAGTATTCCATCTGAATATGATACAATCTCTGCAATTATAATGACCCAATCAACTAACATAACTGCAGATATAACACCAATTGATCTAATTACTTGGTCGAGAGATGTATCTAATATCTCGGCTGATTTCGATATTTTACTTCTTGAAACAAGAAAACCAGTACCAACGTATAAAGTAGAAACTATAAAATCAGAAATCATTATAGAGATTTCATTAAACATTAATAATTTACTCTATGATGGTTTAGAGATTACTCTTGAGAGAAAAAATGATTGGTTAAATTATGCGGAATGGGAGTTATATCAAAATGATATAATTATTACTGAAGAAAGTGAATTGGAAGTAACAGATAATTATTTCAAATTTAAGATTTATTCGACAGGAAATTCAAGTTCTATTATATATCATTTAAAAGGAGCTCGAAGTAATCTGATTCAAATGGACTCGACAACAATTATACTAGGAATTGGAACAATTGCATTAACGGTTGTATCTACAATATTACTTTTCAAGAAAAAATCAGCTGTTTCACTTGATGTACAATTATAGTCAAACTCAATAAAATTTCTAATACTTGTTTTCATTTTTCCATATTTCAAACAATTTTTTCAATGAGCGCGCTTTTACATTTTCTATTTTATATCTGAAGATTTTAATTCGCCCGAATTTCTTTTCTTGTACTAAACCTACTTTTGTTAAAAAACTGAGATGCTGCGTTGTTGTACTATGATTTAGGTTTGCAACTCTTGCAATTGCAGAAATATTTAGCTCTTCCATTTCAGCGAGTGTTTTGAGAATCAGTATTCGTCCTCTTGAAGAGAGAACATCTTCTATTCCAAAATCTATGATTTCGATTTCTTTTCCAGCAAAATCTTGTCTAAGCTCATCTTCTGTAGTTTCTGCTTCATTTCCATCCAATCGATGTGTTGTATCTCTATACATCTAAAATATCTACCTCTTTCACAAATAGTAATTATATTATTTATCTGCCTGTTTCTCCAATTGCTCCCTGATAGCGTTTTCAATTTTTTCCGCAGAAACATCAGGTAATCCGATTAACGTAGTTTGCCCTCTTTGTCCCTTACTACTAATCTTGGTAGTAATTACATCACAATTTTGAAGGTATTGAACATATTCCCATAATTGAGTATGACTTCTAACAGGAAAAGTGAATTCCTCACATAGCCTCTTGTAAGCTTCTTCTACCTCTCCCATCGTAGTATATGCTTTCTGTGTTGTTTTTAATTTTATTGAAATTGCGAGAAGAATTAATTTTTGTTGTGTTGTTAAATCTTTAACGATTTCTTGCCTAATGACTGGATGTATTGATGCATTTGCATGACGAACATGTTCCGGTAAAACCTTTAATGATTGTCTATGATCCGCATGCATTCCTGCGCGCTCTAATAATTCAATTGCATATCGTGCATCTCCATTCTTTGATGCAATATCTGCTATAAGGTCAGCAGCCTCTTTAGAAACAACATCCTCATAAAATGCTTCTTTTATCCTATCAGCTATAATATCTCTAAGCTGATCTTCATTATAAGGTTCCAGAAAAATTGTGTTTTGCCTTAAAGTACTTAATGTGCTTTCATCAAGCATAGTCCTAAAAGCTATATCTCTTACAATTGTGATTATAGATACTCGTTCTTTCATGTCAATTTTATCATCAGTCAAACGAGTAAGATCATATAACAAATCAGGGCCATCTTTTCTGATAACAAAATCAATTTCATCTAGGGTTACTATTAAATAGAGTCTCTTTCTATTGAGAATTTCAGTTAACATATTCAAAATTTCTTCCGGTGAAAATCCTCTTACAGGAATATGCGGATTAAATTTACGAACAATTTCAAGAAGTGTTAAGAAAGCAGATCTAGCTCTACGACAATTTACATGTACATATTCTAAATT
>DAOVHJ010000329.1 GCA_030671945.1 Candidatus Heimdallarchaeota archaeon | reverse complement strand
ATCATTGTCAACATCACCCACAGCACCGCAAGTTATTGCTCCATCCAAATTGTGAATAGACATTAACCTATTTCGTTTGAAAATGCTCAGTCTTCCAGAATATTCTCCAACCATAACTTCTGAGATGCCATCTCGGTCAATATCTCCGCTAAAACAAAAACTGGGTTCTGTTTCTACTTTGAATTCCCCTATTAAATCGAATTTCTGTAATTGTGGTCTGAATTCAATTTCTTTGAACATACCATCTTTGGAACCCGCAATAAATCCTGTTTGTCCATTTCCATTAAAATCCCCAGTTATTACATTGTTTACTGGTTGCTGGTAAACTTTACCTAAGGAGAATCCTCTGATTTTATCCCAGCGATGTTTTTTCCCGGGGATTCTCTCAACCATAACTACTTCGCCATTTGCACAACCAACAACTATCTCAGAAAGTTTATTGCCATTCATATCTCCTGGGGCTGCTCGGAGAACAGCAGAAGGTAGACGAATTCCATCCTTAATGTCTTTACTAAAGAAAGGTTTACCATTTCGAGAATTAATTCGAACAACACCTTTGATATCACCTGTTACTAGCTCAAATCCTCTATCTAAGCTTGTTTGAGCGACACACATTGTGTTGATTTTTTCATTAATTTTTACCACATAGTTTGCCATATGCTTGGGGTGTATGATGCAAACTTCTGTTCCTCCCTTCCCTAATCTAGCCGCCATTATTTCTGATATACCATCTACATTGAAATCATGAGTTAATAATGAATGGAAATTTTGTGTAACTTCCTCAAGAGTTTGTTGCAATGATAATACGACCAATTAGTTAATTTCTCTCTCATATCGAGAAGCTTAGCTCTATTTCATTATTTTCTTTTTAGTTAATCTATAAATTCCTTTTGTTTCAGTACCTTTTCTACTAAATTTCCTAAGTCTATGTAGGTTCTTTTTTTTTAAGAAAAAATATTAATCTACACTTCAATTCATAAATAATTAGAAACTAAATAATCAACAAGATAAATTGAAAGATTCAAAGGGAATTTATACTCTAATCTTAAGTTTTTAATCAGTAACTATTTTAAAAAACAACGAGAATCATTGATTAGAAATACTAGGAGTATATTATATTGTCAGCATTAATGGATGAAAGTTTGAAATCAGTTGTCGCACAGCGCTTTACTAATATGGCAGAGCCTGTTACATTGAAGGTCTTTTCTAATAAGAATCATTGCTTATTCTGTAATGAAATGATTTCTTTAGTGAATTCTGTTGCAGAATTATCTGATAAGATCAAAGTTGAGATTTGTGATTGTGAAGAAAATGATCCTAAAGCAAAGGAATATGGGATAGAAAGACATCCTGCAATATCGATTGATGGGGATAAAGACTATGGAATTAGATTCTACGGTGTTCCTGCTGGTAAAGAATTTACTACATTCATTGAATCAATTATGCTAGTTTCCAGCAGAAAACCAGTACTCACCCCAGAAGCAACAGAATTACTGTCCAAAGTGAACCACAAGGTAAATCTAAAAGTCTTTGTTACTTTAGAATGCCCCTACTGTCCGGCTATGGTTATTCGAGCTCACAAATTAGCGTTAGCCAATGATTACATTACTGCGGAAATGATCGAGTCTTCGCAATTTGCTCAGCTAGCTTCAGATCACAATATCTTCGGCGTACCAAATACTATAATTAACAACGGCTTAGGAAGTGTTGAAGGCTTGGTAACAGAGGAAATTTTACTTCAACAAATACTTGCTGCTTTGAAAAGAACCGGAGAAAAAAGTCCTTTCACATAAATCGAATAATTGGTTGTAAGAAAATAGTTTTACAACCACATTTATCACTTTAATACTTAGAAAATAAGCAATCTTTAATAAAATAGTTCACTTTTTTTTGCGATATCTTTTTCAAGAAGATGAAATTCTAACTATATTCGAGGTAAAAAAATTGGTTAGCCAAGAAATAAAACCTAACATTTTTTATGTTGGAGCAAAGGATTATGATAGACGACTCTTTGATGATTTGATACCTTTACCGGATGGAACAACCTATAATTCTTATCTTGTCATTGGTAGTAAGAAAACAGCTTTAATTGATGCTGTAGATGCAACAAAATTCTATGAACTAAAAGCGAATATTGCCAAAACTCCTGTCAAAACTATTGATTATCTTGTATCAAATCACTCTGAGCAGGATCATTCAGAAAGTTTAGTTAAACTCATTAAAATGTATCCTGAAGCTAAAGTTGTTACTAATCCTAAAGGTAAAGAACATCTTATGGTTCATTTACATATTCCAGAAGAAAAATTCATTGTTAAAAAGGATGGAGAGACTCTTTCTCTAGGTGACAAGACACTTCAATTTATTGAAGCTCCTTGGGTTCATTGGCCTGAAACCATGTTCACCTTAGTTATAGAAGACAAGATTCTTTTTTCATGTGATCTTTTCGGAACCCATCTCGCACAATCAGAGACTTTTGTAACTGATGAAGCAAAAACCTATGAGTCTGCCAAAAGGTATTATGCTGAAATTATGATGCCTTTCAGGAAATTGATTGTCAAACACTGTAAGAAACTTGAAGATTATGATTTTGTTATGATCGCTCCAAGTCATGGGCCAATCCATAAAAATCCCAAGCATATTATTGATGCTTACAAGGATTGGATTTCTGATGAAGTGAAAAATGAAGTAGTTCTCCCATATGTTTCGATGCATCATTCAGTTAAAGAAATGGTTGAATATTTAACAGAAGCTCTTATTGAACGAGGAATTGTAGTTAAACCTTTCAATTTAACTGTTACCGATATAGGAGAATTAGCAATGGCATTAGTTGATTCAGCAACAATAGTTGTTGGCGCACCTACAGTCTTAACAGGAGCCCATCCACTTGCAGCCTATGCTGTTTTTCTAACAAATGCATTACGACCAAAAGCAAAACATCTCACTATAATTGGTTCTTTTGGTTGGAAGAGTCAAATGCTGGAACAACTTACAGGTATGATTACCAGAGTAAAAGCTGAGATACTTGATCCGGTTAT
>DAOVHJ010000315.1 GCA_030671945.1 Candidatus Heimdallarchaeota archaeon | reverse complement strand
GAGAACTGATTAAGGTAGGACTACATGATAGACCAGTCATCAACAAATAGTAATGTAAATAGTGCACTGGATTTTGAAATATACAAAAATAAGAAATCTAAAATGCACGAATCCATTCTAATTCAACATTATCCTGATCAAGGTTTTTACATGGCACATGTGTACGTAATATTGATTGTTGATGAAAAGCAAGGAAATTACTCTACCCAAGTAATTGATTTAAGAAGACGTTCAAAGAGAGAACAAAGAACTCCTCTGAAAGTTATCGCAAATCAGAAAAGAGGAAGCCTTTCTGTCATAAGGTATTTTGTTAAAAATCCTGCTGAGAAAAAGTATGAAGAGAAATTTAAGGAAAAATATCCCGGGAAAAAACTGCCAAGAAGAAGAAAATACTTTCCACCTTTGATTCTTCTCATAGCACATTATTGTGATAAATTCTATTATCCACAGAGCTTATCAGAGGATGAAAATCCTTTGATCGTACAGGAGTCATTACTTCATTTCGATGATATCATTCAAGATGATATTCATCAAACATTACGATCAATTGGTAAACCACTCTATCTGAAAGGAGAAGAAATCTTGGTTGACTTCCATCAGATTAGAGAAGTGCCAGAACCCATTCTTAAGAAACTTTTAGAAGAAAAAAGCTTAGGATCCACAACAAAACAACAAGAATACTCTATGTTAATACCCGTAGTTAAAAACATGAGAAAGGAAATCAGTGAACAACAACCATTATTCAGTTCTAAAACTGATCCTCAAGCAATAACCCATGTGTTATCAACTAAGAACAACTTTCTACCACTACACAATGAACGATTCCCTGTAATTGTCGTTGGCGAACCAGAAGCAAGAAGAAGTCTAATTCTAAATATCCTCAGAAATGCAAATGCTAAATACCTTGTTTTTGATCCAAAGGAAAATTACGGACAATTAGCTATGGCTAATCCAAGGGTTCGGGGGTACTTGTTAGGTACAAATTATATGTTGAATATTATTAACACAGAAGGAGAGAAGATAAGAGAACAAGTTTATGCTTATTGGTTTGCGAAAATAATAGCCGCTGTTTCAGGAATAAGAACCGATCTCTCAAAAACGATTGAAACATACCTCCTAGGAGCGTATAGGGATCCAAGTAATCAAACCAGATCAGTTTTTCAATTCAAGGATTTTGCAAATCAAGAATTAACTTCTGAAGTAACAAAAATGAGTCGAAATGAATCAGTAACGATTGCGAATGTCTTGTATCCTTTAGGAACATATGAGGAAATTTCGCTGTTTACTCGTATAGGGCGTTCCTTTTCTTTTGAATCGTTATTGGATACTAAAGGTTCTGTAATTCAGTTTGCCAAAAATGATGATCAATTAACAAAAATTGCTTATTTATTCACATTACTAAAACTTAGAGCAATAATAAACGATGAACCAAAAATAATTGTTCTTGAAAACTTGGATGAAATCATAGGGCAGAATACGAGAAATTGGCAAGATAATAATCTCTCAGATTTAATACTTGGGTTATCAGAAGATTTCCATTTAGTAATAGGTGCTCGATCACCCTCCAAAATTCAAGAACTCTTCAAAAACACTCAAGCCAAATTTATCAATAGACTACAAGTGATGGCTGATAAACATCTTCTAACAAATGAATACAACATTCCCAAAAAAGACATACAAAATATCAACAAACTATCAATGAGAGAATATCTTATACTAGTACCTGAATTTTCTAGTCCGAACTACATCAAGATTGATTTTGAACCAGAAACGAAAATGAAATTAGAAGTGGATGACCTAATAAAAGAAAGTAATGTAAGAATAATCCAATCCAAAGATTACCTGCGAAATGAAGGAATCTCGCCTAAAGTAAGGAAAACAATATTTGATTTAATTAGAATTCTTAAAGAAAAACCCCGGAAAATCTTGCCAGAGGAAGGCATTGAAAAACTCCTTCCTGAAAGTTCAGAGGCAGATGTTTTACGAGCAAAAGAAATCGCAAGAGATGAATCCTTCATAAAAATCATTGTGAACTCACCAGATGATTCAGAGGAAGCTATTAACTTGCTTATGTTAACTGAAAGGGGAGAAGAATACTACAAGAGCTATCTAAATCTAAAGAAGGAAATCCCACTAATATCTATAAAATCTTTAGCCGTTGAAAAGAATTTTCAAAACGACATATTTGCGAAACAAGAGAAAATCGATAAAATGTTTGATGCCGGAGAAAGTATAGTTGCTATGGATCTTATGCTAGAAGTAGCAATTCGGTTGCTTGGTGCTCTCCCAGAAGAAGATCGTTTCATAAATGGTAAAATTGCTGCAAAGCTTCTCGATCAGTGGTCCTACCTGACCTCATTAAAAGAAGTAGGAAATATTAGCAAAGCAAAACGAATACATCAAGAATTTTCTCAACTCGTGGCAAATGCATTGAAGTCAATTAAACATCGTTTACTACAGGAAACTTCTCAAATTGAGAAAGAGCAGACAGGGAAAGTTAGAAAACGGAATAAAAGCGAAAAATCAACTGATAAGACTAAAAGTGAAATCCCTGAAGAAGAATTTGAATTTAGTTTTGATTTGAAAAAGGAACAAGAAGTCGCGGAGCAATTTGATCCCTGGGAAGAACAAGTAGAGGTTTCACAAAAAGATGATGAAAACGATAGCTTGTTTTTAGTAGCAGCTGATGAATTAAAATCTGCTGGATTACAGCATTTGGATTCAAAAGGTTCACTTTTCTCGCCCAAGAAAGGTAATATTTTCGATGAAGATCTTCTTGAAACAGAGAAAGAAGAACAAACAAATGAAGCCTATGATCCCTTTAAACCTGTGGACAAAGAAACAAAAACTAAAAATCAAAAAAAACAAAAAAAAAGTCTCGATCAACTAAAGAAAAAACTCTTGCTTGAAATTGCAAAAAAACTCGATGTTCCTTCTCTTGAAGACGAGGATTTCATCTGGCATGTTTTAACTTCTCGATTTAGTGGTAAAACAGATGATGGATATACCATTTCCGAAATCGTTACTATTCTTAAGCAGCTTTATGTGGATTTAGAAAAGGGAGGAGTTCTTTCTGAAAATCTAATAAAGAAATTAGAGAAACTCTTGGCAAAACCAAAACTTATGCCTAATAGTTTAGTACTTGACTTAAAACAATACGTGAAGGACCTTTAGGTAATTCACATTTCTTCTATTTTGCTTCTTATAAGACTAATAATTGGGTTAGCTATTATTGGAGGGATATCATAATCAATTGGACTAAGAACGGGT
>DAOVHJ010000202.1 GCA_030671945.1 Candidatus Heimdallarchaeota archaeon | reverse complement strand
TTCATGGGCACTCCCAGGAGGGATAGTTGAGGAAGGAGAAACAGTAGAGGAAGCATTGACTCGAGAGATGTTGGAAGAATTAGGGGTGGAAGTAACGCTAAAAGAAATACTGGGAGTCTACTCTAAACCAAACATAGACCCTCGAGAACACACAAGATCAGTAGTATTCATCTGTGAGGATGAATGTAAACTAGATGCGGGAGACGATGCAGCATCCTTCGGAGATTTTGAAGTGGGAATGGCACCGGAATTAGATTTAGCATTCGATCATAAGGAAATAATAAGGGATTACAGGAAATGGCTCAAGAAGAAAGGAACATTCTGGTCAACTAAGAAATAGAAAAGAAACAGCAAAGTGAAGTTTAATTTCGAAATTAAGAGATATGAGTCTTCTGAGAAAAATTTAACAATGGAAAAACGAAATGTTTGTACTATGTCCACCACTAGTCGACATTATGCTAGGCAACGTAAGAGATGTGCTAAACTTTTTCTTGAGCATATGACAAAAGATCCTAAAAAGTTATACAATTTTAGTGAACTGTATTCAACTACTAGAAATTGGTACATTAATGAGTCCATTTGTGAAGAAACCATTAAGAAATTAATAAGTGGTGGATCAATTCAGGAGGTTTCTGAGAAAACTTATCAAATTACTCCAAAAGGTATTGATATAGTAGCTGACAGATTAAAAATAGATATATGGAAATACATTAAGGAAAAATACTATGAGGATTTTTATACTATAGAAAGCATTCATGAATCTGTTTCTGAAACAAAGTTTCCTATTAATGTGTTCCATTTGGCTATAGAAAAACTCTGTCAAGAGGATTTACTAAAGCAAGTTTTAACTAGAGATGAGAAAACAAATATTGAAAGAGTTGTCTATGCAATTACCAAGAAAACTACAAGTGCTAGGGAAAGATCTACTGGTTTTAAGGGTGATGCATTGAAGCTAACAAAAACTGAGTTAAGGGTTATTGATGCTATTGCGATGAAAGGGGGATCAAATTTTACTCTTGAAGAAAGAGCAAGTTTAGCTAGTTTGACCCCGCAAAATTTCAAACAAATTATGGAGCAATTAATTATCAAAGGTTTTGTGAAGAGAAAGAAGACTAGAACTGATACTTCAAAAAGAGTTCCAACAATTTTTTTGACAAAGAAAGGTGCAGAGGTATATAATGTTCGTTACAAGAGAGCGAGAGAGAGCCAAAGTCCTACAAAGCCACTAACTCATCATGAGCAAAGAATGGAAGATTATGAATATAAAATTAAAGCAGAAAAGAAAAAAGAAAAAAAACAGATAATAATTATTTGGGCAGTGATAATTGGCATTGTTGTGCTTACTTTTACTTTACTTGCAATCATTTTATAATTCCTAAATTCAGGATTAATAAAGTGACTAAAACAAGAAAGATACCTATTCTACATTGAAAAAAGTAAAGTTATGACTATTGATCATAAACAAATAATTGCCGATCAAGTAAATAGCTTGAGAGGAAAGAAACATTCTGGTCAACAAAGAAATAGAAAAAGCAGAAGTGAAGAGAAACAGGAAGCACAAATGGCAAAGCGATTGTATAATATCATTTTGAAACAAAGTATAAATTATACAAAGTTAAGTAACAAGTATGTCGTATGATTATAGTTTGGTAGAACCAATAAAAGAAATTCTTACATTCTTATCCATTTACAAAGATGCTGATTTTTCCATAACTGAATTGGAATCAAAACTTAATATGGATAAGACAAAAGTAAGACAGTGTATTGACGAAATGCAAAAAGCAGGTTATGTTCAAGAAAATTTCACCACAAATTTACTTGATCCAGATGGAAAATCAAGGATAGCTTACAAGATTACATATACGGGAATGCAATATTACTTGAATATAATGTCAACAAAAGATAGTTCTTTTTCTGATTTTGATAACGAAGAGAAGGCAAAGAAAAAATTTAATAGAAAAGTAATGATTTTTTGTGCTATCAGTTTTGCTATTGCAATAATTGCGGTAATCTTGACATCAATTCTCAATTCCTAAATTCAGGATGAATAAAGTGACTAATGCAAGAAAGATAACTATTCTACATGGAAAATAGTAAAGTTAAGACTTTTGATCATAAACAAATAATTGGCATTCAAAGTAAATGGCTCGAGAGGAAAGGAACCTATTAGTCAACAAAGAAATGAAAAGAAGCAGTCAAGGTGAAAAAAGATGAGTGAAACAAAAATAAGAGAACTAAAAGAAGAGGACATAGAAGAATGTGCGGAAATGACGGTCACCTCATATCCTTGGACGGCCTTTGGGTTAAAGAAAGAAGGAGCCAGGAAGTTCTTCAATGATAGATTAGGAAAGGAATTAGTGTATGTAGCAACACAGAAAGAAGAGGTATTAGGATTCATAACTATTAAGAGAAACATACTATACGCGAATTATATCCGGAGAATGGTCGTAAGAAAGAAATCGAGGAGCAAGGGGATAGGAGCAAAACTAATAAGATTCATAGAGGAGATGACTTTCTCGAGTGGATTACCAAACGTGTTCCTAGTGACTACAACAGTAAACGAAGGAGCAGTGAAATTCTACAAGAAAAATGGCTACAAAATAATAGGAACAATACCAGACTTCGTAGAAGAAGGACTAGATGAATACCTCTTCTGGAAAACAAAAGGACCAGTGAACAAATTCAAAATATATAGTTAAAACAAATTAGTACAGCAATCCCTAGAAAAGCAATAATAAATAAAAGAATAAATAAAGAAAAAGGAGATTTGATGCGAATCATCATATCTTTCAATTTCTAAATCTAAAATCTTTGGATTTTCATTCTGTTACAAAAATAACAGAATTGAGATTCGCCGGATTCGAGAATGTCTTGAGCATCTATTTTTCTTCCACATTCCCTGCACATTGCATAGGCATTGTTATCGGGCGTATCAACTAAATCGAAATTTTCCATTAAAGAATCACCTCAAGTGATCATAAATTTTTCAAAGTGTTGGGTCAATTACTTATTGGTTAAATCGAGAAGCGAACTTTGTTTATGACCCAATTCTCGTCTAAAAGATCGTACTTCTACTAGTATACGTACTCCGAAGACTCCTTTTAAACCCACTGCTATCCTAAGTAATTAGTATATAAAGGATTTAAAAAAATAGACTTTTAGTTATTTGTTTTTAAAAATAGTTAAACAAATAGGAATACTATGAAAAAAAAGAACCTGTCCAGAAAATGAAAAATCAACGATTAAAACCAATAACGGTCTGTGTCTGTTCGAGCGACAAAAAACAAAAGTGTAAAGAAAAGAAAATAAGCGTGGAAATCTTTCAGCAAATTTCCTTCTTAAATACTAACGTAACGACTATTCATTGTGAAAGAAGAACAGAAAAAAGAAAGAGCCCCCATGAATAGTCGCAGCACCCGAAGAGTTTTGCAAAGAGACTCTTTTTTTGAAGACTTTTAATGAAGAAAGAGATCGGGATTTAATGGCATATGGAGACCACCATTTTAAATATCCCAACTATTTCCTTCAAAAGAGATATACCGAAAATAGTATAAAAAAACCACACTTTTGTCATTTTGACACTTTGGAAGACAAGTATACTCGAGTAGATGGACTCAAAACCTGTGAAAAGTGATTTTTGTGGTGTTTAAATAGTAAAGACAAAAATGCACAACTCGTGCACAATATCTGGTTTTTTTGTCCAGATTTTTCCTTTTAATATTCATCAACACAATTTCTTATTGAATAAAGATATTGGAGACTAAACGAAAAATGAAGAAAGTCAATCCCAAGATAATCTCATTAGCATTGATCATCCTCGCAGTTCTCGCAACTGGAGGAATTGCAACTTCAGTCCAAGCCCCCTCAGGATTTGGACAAGGAGATGCCGGAACTGGCGGTGGTGGGTAACACCACTTCAGCCATTTTATTTAAAATTTCCATTTCTTATTTTCAAAATCATATAGTTCATTATAGGGAACATGTCGTAATAATCGACTTTTAATTGAAAACATACTAAATTCAATTTTCTTTTCTTCTAGAAATCTTGATATTAATTCAGATAAAGCATCTTGATAATTTAGTCCATTAATACTCATATACAATTCATCATAAGAATGCAAAATGACTACCCATCCAAACACGGAAAGATCATCAATTAATCTATAAGCAGAATCAGACTCTGGATCACAAATTATCTTGATTACTAACTGCTCATGTGAATTAAGAATTGATGGTGAAATAGAAAGACGATAATCCAATAGATTCTTTTCAACAGCAATGTTTTGCATTTTATTAAAGAAATTAGTTGCTTCTAGAGTGTCTTTTGGATCAATATTATTTTCAGATAAAAATTCGGATAATTCTGAAAGCCATACTCCATAAAAGCCTTTAGTGGTAATAGCTTTTGAAATCAAAATTGATAGGAATTTTAGTGATCTTATATCAAAATCTAGCTGATCTTTAGAATTAAAATTCTCATTTGTATTCCAAAGGTTAAATTTCTGTATGGGAATTTTGCCATTTATCAATTTCTCGTTATTAGAAAGTGTAGGTTTAATTTGAGGGTGTACAAATGAAGTTTTAAACAATCTATTTTTAATTGGTTTTATCTCAAAAGATTTTATGGTTTTTTCATTAACCATTTTTTCTATTTTAAAAGTTAAATTATTAATAACTGAATGGGGACAGTAGAGAACAGAATATAAAAAGATTGAATCAGAATTTTCACCATCGAATAATTCAAATACATACGGAATGTCAAGCAAATTCGCTGCAAGCTCTTCTCTTTCAGAATTCTTATCTTTACTAAATTCAATTAAAATTAAATAAGTATGTAAACCCAAACCCATCCAATTTGGTTCCCTTCTCCATGAAGCATTATATCTAGAAACAATTTTAGTTAGATGCTTTGTTACAGTGGAATGGTTCATTCGGAGATTTTTTCCTATTTCAACAGCAGAAGCAGTCTGACCTAAATTGATAAGCTCATTAATAACAATAACAACAGCATCTTTGAATTGGATCGGGGCAGCAATCTCCTCGGGTGAAGAGGATAAGTATCTATGAAAATCATTAACTAATTCTTCTGCATCTAGCTCATTTACAGGAATATCCTCAATGAAGTGTAAATAAGTATTGTAAATTAATTTGTAAGTAATACCTTGAGTAACAATAATAGTTAGTAAAGAATCCAATTCCTTTTTCAGTTGTTTTGTAGCTATTTTATCTTCATCAGACAAATACAAAAATCGAGCTTTTAGTATTTGGAATTCGGATTCGAATGATTTTCCTTTATAT
>DAOVHJ010000024.1 GCA_030671945.1 Candidatus Heimdallarchaeota archaeon | reverse complement strand
ATGTAATTGTTGGTTTAGGAAAGTCATTAGGATCAAAAGGATCAGTTCCTGCTTCTATCTCTTCACCATCTGAATAACCATCGCCATCTGTGTCCTCAAGCAATGGATCAGTCATATAAATGAAGACTTCATCATAGTCCGTTAAACTATCGTCATCTGTGTCGTTGTTTAATGGATCTGTTCCATAAAAATCAACTTCTTCGACATTTGTTAATCCATCCAAATCGGAATCCAACCCAATATCCGGTACAAGTGGATCTGTATAATATATGTAGATTTCATCTCCGTCGAACAGTGTATCTCCGTCTGTGTCTGGATTAAGTGGATCTGTAAAGTAAATTGTAAGTTCAAATCCATCAGTTATTCCATCAAAGTCAGAATCAGGATTTAACGCATCAGTGCCATAAACCATAATTTCTTCGCCGTCTGTTAGGCTATCCATATCTGTATCTGGATTATTTGGATCTGTCCCATAGAAATGATATTCCCAAGCATCTCCAAGACCATCAAAATCTGTATCGCTATTCAATGGATCAGTAAATGTTAGAAAGATTTCATCGTAATCCGATAGATAATCCCAATCTGAATCTAAAATACTCGGATCTGTGTAGTAGATGTTTATTTCTTCAAAATCTGTCAATCCATCGAAATCTGTATCAAACATTGTTGGATTTGCATTGTAAAAGAATTCAATAACGTTAGGAACTCCATCGCCTTCTGCATCTTCCATGCTATCATCTAACATAGGATCTAATCCAAAATTTACTTCCCAACCATCAAACATTTCGTCAAAGTCACTGTCAGGATTGAATGGATCAGTAAAGTACATATTAGTCTCGAGGTAATCCGACAAATCATCATAATCCGCATCTGGACCCCAGATTTCGAATCCCTCAAAACCATCAGCTATGTATACATACATTCCCACTGGTTTAACATCAAAGACATATCCTCCTTCATTAAAACTCATAATGATAAAAGGCATGAATGGATCAGATATATCCACGATTTTGACTCCGAAGCTATAGCTACTTAGGAATGCAAAATTTCCTTCAAGTTCTACTGAATAAATCATTGGTTCGTAAGTGCCCGAAATTTTCATTGGATTGTAGATATCACTTAGATCAAGAATAGTCAATCCCATATATTGGTCAGCTAAATATGCGAAACCGTTTGCTACTTTGACATCGAAAATGTATCCATCTTCATTGAACTCTGATATTTTCACGGGGTTATATGGATCTGTTACATCTAAAATATAGAGTCCTAAGAAACCATAAGCCAAGTATACAATATTACCTTCTGCATAGACTTTCTGAGCTGCACCCCAGTCATCATACGTTGACATTAAGAATGGATTAGTCTTATCACTTATGTCTAGAATCTGCAAACCAAACATTTGATCCGCAATGAAAGCTATGTCACCTTCAACATAAACTCCTCTAGAGTCATCTCCAGTATAGTATTCTCCTACTTTTACTAAATTAACTGGATCACTCCAATCTAGAATCTTGAAGCCACCTTGATATGCAGCTAAATAGATATAGGTGTCGTCAACAACGACGTCCAAAGCTCCACCTTCATTAAATACACTAAGTACTGATGGTTGTGATGGATCTGAAATATCTAGAACCATTAATCCATCAAGATAATTAGCAAGGAAACAATAATCTCCGAAAATATCTAATGCAAGCGAAGAGCTTCCAAATTTAAAATCTCCAGTTTTACTTGCTGCTAATGGATTTGTAACATCAAAAATCTCTATTGCACTATATTCCATAGAAGCTGTTACAATTGTTGTTTCATCCATTCCAATACCCCAAGTGTATTGAGCAATAGTCAATACATCTACGAGAATTGGATTCAAGATGTCAGAAACGTCAATTATTTTTAGCCCTTCCCAACCTCCATTTATGAAAAGGAAATCGTTGCTATATCTGACTTGAAAACAAAGACCCCATTCATAATGTTCACTAATCTTAATTGGATTATATGGATCAGTTACATCAAGTATTAAGAGTCTTTCAAAACTTGTAAGATATATGTGCTCTCCATCGCCCCAAATATCTTCTACCCACATGTCTAACTCTGAATAATAGCTGACAACATAGGGATTATTGGGATCACTTATATCTATTATTTCAAATCCATCCATGACTAGAGCGTAAGCATAGTTTCCCTCAACAAACAATCTAAGGTATTCGTAACCTGACAGTGAATAGATTCTTGTATTATAGAATGGGTGATACGGATCAGTAACATCAAATATGGTGAAACCGTAACTTCCTCTCGTTACGTAAATATAATTGTCTTGTACAGCAATATCATTTACATAACCAATTCCTGAATATTCACCAATTTTCATTGGATTAGCAATATCTGTTGTGTTAAATATTTCTAAACCGTAATCAAAGCTTCCTATGTAAGTAAAATCATCGTCAACAACTATGCTCCCATATAAATCAGTTTTCTCTGGTTTATACGATCCACAAAGCTGTGGATTTTCAGGATTTGATATATCCATTGTAAGAAGTCCCTCAGGACCCATTGCAAGGTAAGCTATGTCATTTTGAACATGTATATCCAATGGATCTCCATAATTTTCATCCCATTGACCAACTTTCGCATACCAATCAGCGACTTGTTCCGGTACCAATTGTTGTGGTGTTTCCAGTTGATCACTAACGGTAATAGTACTTTCATTTCCTTCAACTGAATAGGCTTGAGTATTTGGTATTACAAAAACACAGGCAGAAGCAAGTAAAGTACACACAATTATTATTGACAGTAATGCCTTTCTACGATTGTCAAAAAGCACTCTATCATTTAGGTTAATATTAAGCATTTTTTTGCCCTCCCGCAATATTCCAAAACAAACTGAAATAAAGCTAAACTACAATAAACTGATGACTACTAAAATTTTTTGGTTAGAAATTATTAAAAAAAACAGAAAAAATGAGGAGCTAATGAGCTCCATCAATAATCTAACTTGTCGAATAACCGCATTGTGTCTGCTTCGATTTCCATCTCATCGAGAAATCTCATTGCAGCTCTGTGTGGATCACTTGAGCGATAGATGTATCTTCCAACGATAACGATGTCAGCGCCTGCTTTCAAAGCATCAGCGAGAGGTTTGCCAGGTTTGAGACCACCTGCAACTGCTGCAAGTCCACCTGTAATCTTCTTAATTTGTTTGATGTCACCCCAAACTGAACGACTTGCTGAAGTTCCTTCTTTTTTCGCTGCTCCTTCTTTTTGGGCGTCTTCTTGATCAATTCCTCTATGAAGGATGACAACTTTAGGTTTCTCTTTCAAACCTTGAAGTGATGTGAGTAAGTCAGCTTGTTTGGTATTCAATGAATCTACCCAAGCGTGAACTCCTCTTTTATTGCAAGCTCTGATGAATTCCGCGATTGTTGCTGTGGGAGCAATTCCAGAAACTACTACAGCGTTAGCTGTTGCATCGGCTGCAGCATTTACTTCTGCTCTTCCGACATCCATGGTTTTCATATCAGCAATTATATAAGCACCTGGTTTTAAGGCTCTCATCCTACCAATTGTTTCTTCAATACCGTATTTCTTGATGTATGGAGTACCTATTTCAATGATAATCCTATCCGATTTTGGTAATTGTTCAACAATTTTAACAGCAGCTGATAATGAGCCTACATCTAAAGCAACTTGTAAATATGGAGGATCCCAGAGGGTTTGTGGTCTGAACTTCATTACTGGGTGTTTTGCTCTGTCCTTTTCGGCAATTAGTTTCTTCATGGAAGGATAATTGCTTAAAGCTCTTTTAATAGCGAGTCTAGTAGCACCATAGTTATAATAGTAGATTTTTGATTCGTCTTCTGCTTTTGGATGAATGTAAACGCTCACAATTACTACGTATTCAAAAATCTTACTTTCAGGAATATCCCCTTCTTCAGCAGCATCTGCGACTGCTTTTGCTACTGCCATTTGTGCTGGTCCGAATATTTTTTCGGCTTGATCGAGACTGTCGATTGTTACTTTCGGAACAATCAGTGTTCGTGGATGTGGGGTTAGATTTGGTTTAATTAATGCTAATAATGGAGTATGACCTTGTGATAATTGAGTCATCCCATTAGCGAAAGCATGTCCAACCGGTCCATCCTTATCACCAATCATTAAATCCACATGGGCAAGTTCATTTCCTTTGCCTTGGAGTGCCTCTCCTATAAAAAAGTCTGCCATTTTTTTTAACCACCGAGGGATATAGTTTGGATACTGTGTAAACTTCGATGTCTTAAGTTTAATAAATCTATCTAATTTGTTAATAATTCCCAGATATTATCTTGGAAATTTTCATTGCAAGGGAAAAGTTATTTTAATGAAAGTTTAAGATAAATCATTATGTGGAAGAGAAGTCCTGTCCCTTTTTTAAAGGGAAAACGACCTTTGGTAATGGCTCATCGTGGAGATAGTGCCTATGTGCCAGAAAACACTTTGAAAGCTATACAGGATGCTATTAGTTACCGAGTTGATGTAGTTGAGACTGATCTCCGAGTAACTAAGGATGGCGAAGTGTTATTCTTTCATGATGCAACTGTAAATCGAACAACCGAAGGGCGAGGATTTGTACGTTCGTTTACATTAGAAGAAATTAAGAAACTCGACCAAGGTTACCGTTATAAAGGACCTGAAAAAGAAGATCCGTTTCCCTTTAGAGGTAAAGGATTACAAATTCAAACCTTAGAAGATGTTCTGAGTCGATTTCCGAAAACAAAATTCAATATGGATATAAAAGATACTTTCGCGAGTGCTCCAGAAATATTAGCTAGGAAATTGAAAGAACTTGATGCTGAGGATAGAGTTATGATCGGTTCTTTCCACCATAAGCAATTACAAAGGTTCAGATTGAAAACTGGTGCACCAACAAGTGCTAGTCCCATAGAAGTTCTCTATTTTCGGCAAAAAGTAAAGCATTGGATTAGGAAGAATCCAACATATAACTACTATCAAGCATTGCCACTTGATCAAGAAGTGATCCTAGGAAAAGCAGTGCCATACTTTGCCTTACAAATCCCAGAGAAATTCTTCTTTCTTAGAACTTTCAAGGGATCTGAATTCTTTAGCGTAAGTCACATGCTGAATATCGCTATACATGTTTGGACTGTTAATGATCCTGGTGATATGTTTAGATTATTGGATTGGGGAGTAGATGGAATCTTTTCAGATAATCCTCGATTATTAAGTGAAATCGTGGAATTCAAACTGAAAAAGATGAAAAAGAAGTAAACTAATGCTCATAGTCACATAATGTGACTTCACATATAGTGGTCTCATGTTGAGTGTTCATAAAGTGAATTTGCTTTTTAAATACAAAAACTATACTGTAATTAGTAATTTAATATATGGTGAAAAATATGGCAGCTAAAAAAAGAGTGCATGTCAAGAATCGAGCTCGAAAGAAATTCTCCGAAGTCGATGGAGACATGAAAATCGGAAAAGGTGCAACAATAATTGCAGAGAACAAAACAATTGTTGTTCATGGTAAGATTAAGAATAAAGGGGGCTTCAAGTGTTATGGAAATCTTGAAGTTCTAAGCATTGAAAGCAAAAAAGGCAGCATAAAGATTTTCGGTGATCTTAAAGTTAAAAGAGAAGTTGAAGCTGATAAGAAATTAATTGTATCTGGTTCTCTTGAAGCTGAAGATGTCTCAGCAGGAATGACTGTCAGAGTTTACAAAGACGTTAAAGCTGATAAAATAAGTGCTGGTTTCCAGGTAGATCTTCGTGGTAATGCAGAAGTTGATTCAATTAGTGCTGGAGCAAGAATATTATTGACTTCAGGGAAAGTTGGAAAAGCTAGTGCAGGAATGTCTGTAATAACAAAGAAAGAAATTGAATTAGAAAAAGCTAGTGCAGGCATGAGTGTAAAATTACTCGGAATATCTAAAGTAGGGAAAGTTAGTGCTGGAATGTCAGTGAAATCCAAAAAGGATGTCGAAATCGAAGTAGCAAGTGCTGGTATGAGTGTAAAGTTTTTTGGAAAAACCAAAGCACGAAAAGTTAGTGCAGGTATGAAAGTTAAAGCAAAGAATGTTATTGAATTTGGTGAATTAAGTGCTGGCATGAGTGTCATTCTGAAAAAGGATGCTACAGGTGAGAAAGCTAGTGCAGGTTTGAGAGTTCATGGTAAATCAAATATCACACTCAGTGGGAGTGCATCTGCTGGTTTCGGTGTTTCAGCTTGTAAAAAACTAGAGGCAGAGAAACTTTCTGCAGGTAAAAAGATTAAAGCCAAATTTATCAAAGCTGAATCCATCACTATAGCGCGAAAAGGAAAACTTGTCGGTATAGTCAAAGCAGAATCTGTTGTATTAAAAGAACGAGCCAGAGCTAAGAATCTCTACGTATCTGAACTTGAAATGTTGGAACGAAGCAGAGCGAGAAACGTCTTTGCAAATAAAATAATAATCGAAGATTACGCAGTACTAAGTGGAAAAGTGGAGTACACAGATTCAATTGATGCTGAAGGGAAAGCTAAGATTCGTGCTAAACCCAAGAAAGTTAAAGAACTACCTGCTCCAAAATTCTGATTTTTTTATACGCTATTCCTGTTGGAATAGCAAAACTTTTTTTCTAGTCACAAATTGTGACCTCATATTGAGTGTACAAAAAGTGAATCTGCTTTATATATAATTAAAATAGTAGTATATTCAAATTAAACAGAAAGGTGATCAAAAAATGTCTGAAAAAATAATCGAAAAAGGACAAACAGTAAGACTTGGAAAAGTCAAAGGCAATCTCAAAATCGGTAAAGATGCTACCTTAATTGCTGATAATGGTATAATCGTTGTTGATGGATCCATTAATTCTAAAGGCAGTTTTACTTGTGAAGGAGACTTGAGAGCAAGAAGCATACGAACTAAAAATGGCTCTGTAGAAATTGTCGGTCATTTAGAGTTAGAACAATATGCTCAAGTCGATAACAAATTAGAAGTCAATGGAAACATGCTTTGTCCTGAAGTTGGTGTTGGTGGTTCACTAGATATCGCTAAAGATCTTACCAGTGAAACCGTCAAAGTAGGTGGAACAATCAAAATTGGAGGAAATGCTAAAATCGAATCCCTTCAAGTTGGTGGAACTCTCAAAATTTATGGTGAAAACAACATTGGTACAATTGCTGTAGGTGGTACTGTAAAATTACTCGCAACTTCAACTATTGATAAATTAAAGGTTGGTGGAACAGTAAGAGTAACTGGTGGGAAATTTGAAACCATTAAAGTAGGCGGAACTTTCAAAGCATCAGAGAAAATAGAAATTGACTCTATTGATGTTGGTGGTACAATAAAGCTAGAAGAAGATGCCAAAATACAAGATATAGATGTTGGTGGCACACTAAAAACAAGTGCAAATCTAGAATTTGGTAAAATTGATGTTGGCGGTACTATAAAAATTGCGGGAAATGCTGAAGGTGAATCAGTTAAAGTAGGTGGAACTTTAACCTGCAATGAAAATCTAACCTGTTCTGGAAATATCAAAGTTGGAGGATCATGCACTGTTGATAAAGTGTTAACCGGTGATGAAATTGAAATCGGTGGTTCAGCTACAGCCAAGCTAATAACTGGTAAATACTTCAGTATTGGTAGAAGAGGAGAAGTTCAAGGAATAGTAAGTGCTGAGACAATAATCATATCTTCACGTGCAACTGCTCAAGATTTGTATGGCAAAGAGATTCGCATAGAGGAAAACGCTCGCATAAAAAATATTTATGGTGACGATATCTCCATCGAAGAAGGTGCGAGAGTCTCTGGAGAAATACTATACACTAATGATATCTATATCGAAGAAGGCGCCCGAATCAGCAATGAGCCAAAGAAAGTTAAAACTTTACCAGAACCAAAAGCATACGATTAAGCTATAGAATCTGAATCACTTTAGTGATTCTTCTCTTTTTTTATAAACCAAAGTCCTTTTTTAATATCCAATAGTTGTAACCATAGGTAGACAATATGTGGGTAAAAAAGAAAAGAAATCTTGTATTAATTTCACTGTTCATTTTGTTGATTGGACTTTCAATTAATAGTACAAAAATTACTGGTCATTCTCCTTCAAATTTAACATTAGAATACGGTTTTTTTGATCAAGAACTAACAGTCTTACTGGTTCATTCAGTTGCTGACTCGAACTCTCATTATATAATTGATGTTGATATCTGGAAGAATGATGTCTTAGTGAATAGTACTAGCTATACTTCTCAACCAACTAATTCTATTTTCTCATATACATACAATATTAGTGCAACAGTAGGTGATATACTAGAAGTAACTACAGAATGTAATCAGGGTGGCACAAAAACAGAACAAATAACAGTCACCGATAACACAATTACTCCAAGTGTTCCTGCTGCACATGTCTGTATTATTCTCATTGGCATATCATCCACAGCGTTATTTAAAATGAGACGAAAAGTTAAGAGAAAAGAAGGATAATTCCTTTCCTTTTTCTTTGTTTTCTATTTTTCAGCTTTTTTTGTTATGGAAAATACTTATTTTCTATTTTTGCAAATATTCTTAAGTGGATAATCTGATATCATACAAAAAAAATAATAGTAAGCAATTTATTGTGAGACATAGGAGTTACTATCCATGAGCAAGGTTACAGAAAGAATGACCAAAGTCGGATTACTTGCAATTCTGATGATTATGATCGCACCAGTCATATCTTCATCATTTGTTAGTGGTCTTGTAGATTTTGATGGTCCTAGAACTATTGATCCCGGTTATGATGTTGCGTTTACATATACTATTGATACTTTCAAGAATTATCGTTTCACAGTCGATATTTCATTTAATGAGACAGTTGACCCTTCATATACTTTAAATGTAATATTCACTACTAGAGCTGAATGGGATGAAATGCTAGCAGGAACAAAGACATTACAAAATATGTCGTTATATAAAGTCAATACTACTGTCTATCATGCAGTACCTCTCCAATATGATGTAGTTGTAGAGGATTGGGGTGATTGGACATTTATATTTCTAAATTTGAATGCTGCAGAGTTTCTCACTCAAATAAGACTTGCTCGACAACACGTTCTATGGTGGTTGTGGATAGTTATACCAATTGTAGTAATCGTTGGTCTTGTTGCATATGGTGTTATAGAAAACGTTACTAAATATGAACGAGCTCGGATGGATATTGAAAAAGCAATGAAAAAGCTTACAAGTCGAGGCGAAGGTGAAAGAAAACGAGCAGCATATTGGTTAATTAGTAACGGTACCAAAGAAGAGCTTCCTGCCCTCTCGCAAATGTTAGATGAAGCTAAACCTATGATAAGAGAGAATGCAGCATTTGTTCTAGGTGGAATATCTAAAAGAGTTGGCGACAAGAGTTATGCTAATTCCCTCTTAAAGAAATATGAAAGCGAAGAGGATGAAGCAGTAAAAGAAGCAATTGTTAGTGCTTTATGTGATGTTGCCTCAGCCAGTTCAATCGAAATTTTTGAAAAATATATCTTGAGTGACCACAATGAGAATCTCAGGTTCCGAATAGCTGAAGCTTTAGAGGAAATCGCATCAAGAAAAGCCGTTCCTGTTTTGGTGAAAGTAATTGAAGGTGACAATACTGATACTCTTAAAATCGCTAGTAAAAGAGCATTAGAGGTCATCGCCAAAAAAGAAGGAACAACTGTTGAGAGTTTAATGAAACAAAGTTAAACTAACCTTTTATCTCCTAATTTTTTTTAGGAGATTTTATCTATTTTTTTTGGAATTTTATTCCTGGAAATCATTTTTAATGTCCATGTAATCTAAGTCTTTCTGATGACTATGAATTTTGTTTCACAAATTAGCTTTCTATACTATCGTGATTTAGTAAAAGCTGTAAAGTTTTACGAAGAGATTTTTGATTTTGAATTGGTAGTTGACCAAAACTGGGCCAAAATCTACAAAGTAACTGATGGCGCTCACATTGGTTTGGTAGATGAGAAAAGAGGTACTTTTAATTGGCAAAAAGAAAAAACAGTTATGATAACTCTTGTAACTTCTAAAGCAGATGAAGTCGATGCCTGGTACGAGAATTTGAAGCAATATAATGTGAAATTTCTTTCAGAACCAAAGGATCATAAAGAGATAAATATTCGGTGTTTTATCTTTGAAGATCCAGAAGGCTATGTTATTGAAATCCAGCATTTCTATGACTAGTTTATTTCTTTGAAAACCTTAATATTATTTTATAACCATATAATATACAAAGGTTTTTTAAAATTAGTTTGATACTTACCATCAAAAGGCACATAAAATCTAGGTGAGGTATACATCATGTCTAAAGAAGTGTATGAGAAAATAATTCAAGAACATTTTTTTGAAAACATGAAGAAAAAAAGCTCAGGGCTTGTAGGCGTTCGTGTTGATATTAACAGTCCATTAAGCATAGAGAAATTTGAAGGAAAAACCTACAAAAGAGTGGTCAAAAGTCCAAGATTGGATGTTTGTGCGGAAACAATCATTCGATTAACAAGAATGGATTATATACCAATCATTTTCGCACATCAAGGACGATGGACAAAAGACGGTCCAGATGAAAGCTGTATTTCTTTAAAATCTCATGCGGATTTGCTAGATGGGATGCTGCACAATATTCATGTGCATTTTCTTGATGATCCGATATTAACTCATTCGGAATACGATTTTCTTGGATTTTCGGCTGGAGATGCGGTAGTTCTTGAGAATACTAGAATAGAAATGATTCCTGATGTTGGTCCAATGGAGAGCAATTTAAAAGAAGGAAGAAAGGTTTTCAACAAAGTCTTTGATCCCATATTAGACTATTATGTGATTGATGCCTTCCCAACATCTCATAGAGCAATTACAACAACGGCTCCAGTCTTTGAGAATACCCCAATCAAATTTGGTCCGGAATTCATGAAAGAATTCAAAGAGATTACTAAAATTCGAAAACGATTACTTTCTGCTCAACCAATCATGTTTGGATTTGGCGGAGCGAAATTCGATAAACTTGAAAACATGAAGAAGATACTGGAGAGAAAAAATGTTATTGCCTTTTTTGGAGGTATTCCCGCTCAGCTTCTAATACGTGCAAAAGGTCTTTCACTGGGTGAGAAAAATAACGAATTCCTAAAAAACAAAGGAGTAGATGTTGCAAAAGAGCTTCTAGAAATAATGGAAAAGGGTGCGGACTGCTATTTGCCAATTGATTTTACAGTGAAAATTGGTGAAACTGGAAGAACAATTCGAACACTAAGTATTGCAGATGCAGCAAAGTATGATGATGGATATATTCTGGATATTGGTGAGCACACAGTAAATTACTTCATAAATGACATAATCCTCTCGATTCTTTCAACTCCGAAAGGACATATTATCAATCATATAAATGGTTTCAAAGAATTTGAATGGTTATTCATACAAGGAGGACCTTTTGGTAAAGTTGATGAATACGGATTGAATACTTTACCATTCATGGCTAGACTGCTAAAAAAGGACTTGAACATTACAATCCTTGGTGGAGATTCTGCTGCATATATGCGAACTAGTGGTTTTGGTGATGCGGTAAACTTAATCCTTAGTGGTGGTGCTGCTTTATCCTATCTTGCATACGGCAAAATAAAGTGTATTGATGATAATCCAACTTTTAATCAAGACTAGATGAAAAGTGAAACTAAAAATTGTTGAAGATAAGAAAAACAAAATTAGACGTTGATTCTGTTTAACGTCTATTTTTGTCTGGTTTTGTTAAATAATGTAGCATTAAGGCTACAGCTAAAAGGTCTGCACATCCTCCAGGACTGATGTTTTGGTCAATGAATTCTTTATCTAAAGCAACAACTCGTTCTAACCATGAGTCACTATAAGCATCTTCACTAAGGACAAGATTGTTTGCTTCATTTCGCACCCAAGTTAAAGTATCAGTTCCATGTCGAGCAAGAATATTTGTATCATCTACCCTTGTCATCAAAAATAACAAAGCCATTATCATACCTCTTTCCAAAGGTATTCCACTCGCTAATGCTTTAGTAATGACTTGGTAAGCTGCATCCGCATGTGGAAAGCCTTTTTCAGCTTCCCCTCTTATGCCTGTTATCCCGGTATCTAAGAAAACAAACTCCCCAGGAGTAATTTTAGATTCATTTTTATCCATCTGAATTAATTCACGTTGGACTATTCCTTTAGTAATACCTTGTACTGTGGCTAAGATTCTAGCTGCTTTCAAATCACCCGTTTCTCGCATTGAAATATAACCAGAAGCAGCTGCAATTAGCATTCCACTGAAAATGAGCCCCTTCTGTGTGTTCACGTTATCTGTAGTAAGGAACATTTCTTCTTCTGATGAGAGACCTATTGATCGGATTTTTGGTAATAAAGCATCTAAATCTCCTCTGTGATCAATAGCTACTTGTGCTGCAACAGACAAGAAGTGAGAAATAGCTGCAGTACTCAACATGAAAGTTGAAATATCCATATCTTTATGAGCGCCTGTATTGTTTCGGTCAACAAGACCGGGTTTAGGTGTGCATATAGCTTCTAAGAGAATTGCTTTAGTAATATCCGCCCCAATTTTAAAAGCAATAGGTTGTATTAACATTCCTTTCATATACTTACTTCTTACAGTATTATCATATACAATCCGTTCAGACATAGTGATCACAACTCTGGTTTAATCACGTATTACTTTATGTAATAGAAATTTTTCTAATAAAATAATGTTGTTTATTTAAATTACAGTTAATTATTATCCTAATTAAATACAATGCTTCAATCAATGCGAAATTTAGAATTAATTTCATTTGTTAATAACTGTAGTAGTTAAAGTACAACTAGAAAAAACAATTATAATGCATGACTCAATATAAGTAATAATAAAGTAGTCTGAGGATTAATGAAATGCATAGAACTTTGAAGATTAATTCATTTCTACTAATTTTTATGCTACTAGCATTAATTCCTCAAAGTGTGTATACTAACAATATAACTTTAGACATTTGCGAAATAAAAAAGAATTCCAACAATTTCCCGACAGATTTATCTCCCTCAGCAAATATGATTAGTTTAGTAGAACATTCAAGATTTGATGATGACGGTATAAATGAAAGAGCTCTTGGTGTTGCTATCAAGGATGATTTAGCATTTATTGCAAATGATGACCAGGGTTTAGAGATTCTTAATATTTCAAACCCTTCAAAACCAGATAAAATAAGCAGCATAAAAATCCCGAATAATGCTAAGGAAGTTTATATTTTCCATAATGTTGCTATTGTTGTTTCTAAATACAGTGGTTTAGCTTTTGTTGATATTACTAATCCCTATAATCCAATTATTATAGAAATCCTCGAGTTAGGTCATAACGTTGCAGAAGTAGATATGCGATTCAATTTATTACATATTATGACTGAAAGCGACGGATTACACATTTATGATATTAGTAACCCATATCAACCACTCCATATTAGTGACTGGGATAGTGGTTATTTTCATACTGGAATTAGTGTTCTAAATAAACTAATATGTCTATCTGGTGCTGGTGTTGGATTAGAAATAGTTGATTTGACTATTTATTCAAATCCTACTTTTATTAGTAAATGGAATGATTCAACTGGAACTGCAAAGGGTGTCTATGCGAGTATAATAAATGAGGATAAAATTGCATTCCTTGCGAATGATAATAGTGGTTTAGAAATAATCAATTTTACTGATGTACATAATCCAACAAAGATTGGCGAATATAATGGCTTAACTAATGTTGTAGATGTTGTTGTGGAAAACAATACCGCCTTTTTATGTTCTGATGATGGGATTGCTATCCTTGATGTTTCAGATCCAACATCTCCCATCGAATTAGATATCTACTCATCAGATGGTGATTGTACAGATATCGCAGTTAATGATAATTTAGCAATTTTTACTGATTTCTATAAAGGAATTAAACTGCTTGATATCTCTAATCTTAATGATGTTCAACTTTTATCACAATTTTTTGATAATGGTCAAGCCAAGAAAATTACAATTAAAGATGATTTAGCTTTTGTGGTTGATGGTCAAGCTGGACTAGAAATTTTCAACATTTCAAATCCCGGAAAACTTGATAAAATAGGTCAATATAACGAACCACCATTAGTTTCTACTGATGTTATGATTCAAAATGATGTTGCGGTTCTTTCCGCAGCTATGGATGGAGTTATTTTTCTTAATATTTCTGATCCAACAAATCCAATTGTAATTAATACCTATGATGTTGATTATAGTTTTCAAACTGCTTTAATTAAAGATGAATTAGTTTATCTGGGAGCGTATAATCAAAGTATAATTGTTCTAAATATCACCGATTTAGATTCAATCTCAGTAGCAGGTAGTTATGATTTTGGCACTCAATTTCCT
>DAOVHJ010000037.1 GCA_030671945.1 Candidatus Heimdallarchaeota archaeon | reverse complement strand
GGGAGATAATTTTCGAGTGAAATTTAATTTATTCCAATTCAGAGCTTCAACTTTGCCTTTTGATTCTAATTTTCTCCAAATTTGAAAAATCGTAAAACCTACAAAATATATCCCAACTGTGCCATAGTTTAAAGTTGCTACAAAAAAAAGTGGATACATTTCAATTTGTGAGCCAATAATCTGAGGGAGAAATGTTCCTATAGCAATTGCTAGAGCAAGGATAAAACCATGTAATCGCCATGCTTTTCTAAAGACTATAAAATAAATGATTCCAATAATTAAACCAAAAATATTGAAAAAATAAGTAAATGAAAACAAAACAGCTACAATATAAATTAAAACTCTGAAGATCCTAAGTATTATCTTCAATTTTGGAACTTTTATCTCCTGTTTTGATTCCATTCTAGTCCCGACAATCGTTTAAATAACTGAATTATGTTTTAAAAATCTATTTCGATTTTACAGTTTAATATTGTCGAAGAAAATGAAAGTGAGTTGCTATGTTAATTAATAAGTAGCTTTTCTATTTAGTTTTCAAGAGAGTTTTCAGATATTGTCCAGTATAAGAGTTTGTGATTTTGGCAACTTCTTCTGGAGTTCCTTGAGCGATGATTTTCCCTCCTAATTTTCCTCCTTCAGGTCCAAGATCAATAACATGATCTGCTGTCTTTATCACATCAAGATTGTGTTCAATAACGATTACAGTATTTCCTTCATCTACAAGTCGATTAATTATATCAAGTAGTCTTTGTATATCAGCGAGATGCAAACCAGTAGTCGGTTCATCCAAAATATAGAGGTTATCCTTGTCTCTCTTTATTTTTCCAAGTTCATTTGCAAGCTTGATTCTTTGTGCTTCTCCACCTGAAATTGTAGAAGAAGATTGTCCTATTTTCAAGTAACCTAATCCTAAATCCTGCATGACTTTCAGTTTGTGAGAGAGATAATTATCTTCTTTGAAGAACTCTAATGCTTCTTCTACACTCAAATCAAGAATATCTGAAATCGTTTTATTCTGGTATTTAATTTCTAGAATCTCTTTCCTAAATCGAGTTCCTTTGCAAACAGTACAAGTTGATTCGATATCAGCCATATATTGCAGTGGTGTGATTATTCTTCCCCAACCGCTGCATTCAGGACATCTTCCTCCGGTGCTAGCATTAAAACTAAAGTGTTTTAGTTCATATCCTCTTGCTTTTGATTCTTCTAGTTCTACGTATAATCGTCTAATCTTATCAAAGAATCCAATATAAGTCGCAGGATTTGATCTTGCAGAACGTCCGATTGGTGTTTGGTCGATATTCCTGATATCCTTAATGTGTTCAATCCCTTCTACTTTATCACATTCACCTGGAATTATTCTTTTATCTCTAAAAACAGAGTACAAATTCTTATAGAGAATTTCATGAATCAAACTGCTTTTCCCTGATCCTGATACCCCGGTTATACAGACAAAATTTCCAAGAGGAATCTTCACATCGACGTTTTGTAGGTTATTTTCTCGAGCTCCCTTAATTACAAGTGAGTGTCCATTTGATTCTCTTCTTTTAGAAGGAATTGCAATTGTTTTTCTTCCTGAGAGATATTGTCCTGTAATGGATTTTTTATGCGTTTTAATATCATTTAATGTTCCTTGATTTACTATTTCTCCACCGTAAATACCTGGTCCTGGACCCATTTCGATTACATGATCAGCTGCTTGCATAGTGTCAACATCGTGTTCAATGACGATTACGGTGTTACCTAAATCTCTCATTTTATGTAAAATATTGATCAGTTTATGTGAATCTCTAGGATGTAGCCCAATCGAAGGTTCATCGAGGATAAACATTAAACCCATAAGCTCTGAACCGATTTGAGTAGATAGCTTTGTTCTTTGTAATTCTCCACCGGACAATGTATCAGTTCGTCTATCAAGACTCAAATAATCTAAACCTATACTTCTCATAACTTTCAGTCGTTTCATTATTTCCTCTAAGACTGGTTCTGCTAGATGTTTTTTCTCATCTACGATTGATAATTTTTCGAGAAACACATCTAATTCATCTATTGGTAGAGAATTTACTTCTTGTATATCCTTTTTATTTAAACGAACATACCTTCGATGTTTTTGCAATTTCAAACCTTTGCAATCTGGACATGTTTGTTCTACCATGACTCGTTTATACATGTCTTCTTCATAGGATTTCGGTGTTCTTTCTTTTGTAATTCTTTTATACCAACGGTCTACACCATTTATGAAACCATCCCAAATAACCTTTCTACCTTTGTTTTTATCATCTTGAATAGGAGCATCTGGTGGTATAATTAATTCTATTTTCTCTCCATTTGAACCATAGAAAATAATATCTCGTATCTTTTGTGGTAAATCCTTGAATGGTATATCCCAACTAAAGTTGTAATGTTTGGCTAAACTATACATCCTTACACCTGTCATGTTATTGAAACGCTTGTATGTTTTTTGGCTCAGATTAAAGATTCTTGTATCCAAGGCACCTTCACGAATTGTCTTATTCTCATCAGCAACAAGCAGGAAAGGAGATGCTCTAAAATGAGTTCCTAAACCAGAACATGTTATACAAGCACTTTCAAGATCATTCGGTGTAAAGAACCAAGGTAATAAATCACCACAAGTTGTTTGATGTTCTGGACATGTAAATTCATAGAATTTCTCTAAATCGATATCAACTTCATCTGGGTTAAGAATTTCAATAATAATGAATTTTTGTCCGATGTAGAAAGCATTTTCTATTGTCTCAATAATCTGCTTGTATATGTCACCTTTTACGGTAAATTTGTCAATTATTGCTTCTATTTTATATTCTTCATCCTCTTCTAATTCTATCTCTTGACCAATATCATGGGTTTCATTGTTTATTCTAAATCTTCTATATCCATGATTTCTAACCTGATCAAGTAAATATTGATACTCTTCACCATATACCTTGAAAAGCACAGCTCGAACTTCCACAATAGTTCCTTCAGGTAAAGTGTTTATTCTATCTGCTAATTGGCCAGATGTTTTAATGTCGATTTTTCTATCACAATGAGGACAAAATGCATCACTTGCTACTGAAAAGAGAAGTCGAATGTAACTTCCTATATCCGTCAAACTACCTATTGTTGATCGTGGATTGCTTATTCCTCGTTTTTGATCTATACTTACTATAGGTGAAAGTCCTTTAATGAATTGGACATCAGGTCGTTTCATTTGTGGAACTCTAGAACGTGCATACGCAGAAAGTGTCTGAAGAAACCGTCTTTGTCCTTCAGCATATAACACATCAAAAGCAAGTGATGATTTACCTGAACCTGAAACACCAGTTATTACGGTCATCTCATCTCGAGGTATTTTGACTGTTACATTTTTCAGATTATTCTGTTTTGCACCTATAATTTCAATAAAATTCTTCATGTCATTTCATCTCCAATATAATAAAACCCTATTTCGTTGACTTCATCATGACTACGTAAAGTTAAACGAACGGGACACGGAACTCTCTCACATATTCCTTGTTCTATTAACCAATCCCCTAAAGCAACTCCAGCAATATTCCACCATGTTGTCTGTAATCTATCATTGAGATGTCTAGCAATATCTGAAACACTTCTGAAAGCTTCCTCTTTCTTGAGATAATTTATTACAGGACCAAAAATCTCTGTAGTATTATCTTCTAGGAATTTTCTGATAGTTGAAAGTATATTGAGAAGTTTGTCTTTGCTGGTTTTTTCTAAAACCACTTGAGTATATATTTGATCTAGTAACTCAGGCTCGAATTTCATCGCTTGCTCTACTGCTTCTCTTCCAGGGATTTCACTATTCAACATACAGATTATCGAAGCTAAATTATCAAGTAATCTGTAAATGAAAAGGTAACTTTGAACGATATCATCTTCAATATGGATATATTTCTCAGCTTTTTCAAGATCACCAACAACCATGCAAACGATTCGAAGGATTTCTAACTCGAAATCTCGTTTACCAACTTGTTTCATACTTTCTATAAATTCATCTAAAGTTGGATCTTCTGAGAACAGAACTTTGCTTGTTGTTAAAACATGATGTGCTCCAGAACCTTGTAATGATCTTTGTTGATATCTTATGAAACTATTTCTAGTCATAACAGTTACCTGGATTTTAATATCATCATCCATTAACCAGAAATCTCTCATCGGTGTTTTCTGATCTTTAGTTATAAGAACTAAATCAATATCAGATTTCTCCCAAATTGTTCCTTTTACTAAACTTCCAAATAATAACGCAGCAGTAAAGGTTTGATCTTTCTTAATTTCTTCAATGAAAGCATTGAGTGCTTCTTCAAACTTTTTTCTTATTTTCTTGTCTTCTGGCATTTCTTCCACCAACCAAATAACTTTACCTCAAATCCTTAGGAATACTATCTTCAACAACTGGAATGTAAATGTCAAGAATGAACCCCTCTCCGGAGTGGCTTGGAACAATGACTTTTTCAATGCCACATCGACCTGCAAACTTAATTTTGTGTTTCTTTATCCACTCAAGAATCTTCTTCCACGCTTCAGTTATATCTCGAACAGGATCTTCAACATTGCATCGAGTAACTACATTGAATGATTCTGGAACATCCTTAACTTCAACTTCATCTGATTTAAAATCAGGATTTACTACTAACCAAAACTCATAACCATATTCCTTTTTACCCGGAGATGGATTTGGATTATTAAATCCATAAATAGGATTCTTTTCAAGATCATCAAAATAGCCTTTTGGTTCTGCCCATTCTCGAAGCTTTGCCCAAGCTTCATTTTCAGGTGATTCACTGATAGCTTGAAAGCTAACAACCCGCATAGGCTGTAATCGTATAAATTGAACTTCCAATTCATCGGGTTTTCTTACGGAATACATTCTTTGAATGTGATCGGCTTTTCTTTTTGCTTCCATTTTCTTCTTTACTTGTGATTTTATGTAGACCTCTTTTATTGCAAAGAAAAGCACTTTTCCATCTTCACTTAGTTTATACTTCCCTCTACTAGTGTTAACTAATATACCGAAACTGACTAGCTTCTCTAAGTGATGTGCTAATGCTGTTTTGCTAAGTTTTACAATTTCTTTCAATTCACTGAATTCATTTGGACCTTCTAATAATGATTCAATTAATTGTAATCTGCTTTTGTTAGCTATCGCACTTAGAACTTCTGCTAAGTCTTCAAGTGATATTTTTGTTGTTTCTATATCGATGTCATCAAACGAAGTCATCATTTTTCATTCCTCTGTTGTTACTATTCAAGCTGAACATTATTAAAGGTTTTGTTGAACATTAGAACTAGTTTTACTGAACAATCTTTTCGCTAAAAAATCAGAAACTAAGGAATTATGTTTTTGAGAAAACTATTAAAGAAAAAAATGTTAATTATCAAGAAGAAGGATCAAACAAGATGAATGAAGAAATAATGGTGGTTACAAAGAATTTAAAGCGAATTTTCGAGTTTGGGGAAACTGAAGTTCATGCTCTTGGTGGTGTTGATCTTTCTATCAAAAAAGGGGAATTTGCAATTGTTCTTGGTCCTAGTGGAGCTGGAAAAACAACTCTTCTAAATATGATTGGTGGGATTGATCGTCCAACAGATGGAGAAGTTATTGTTGATGGTGACATAATTACTGAATATTCTCTAGATCAATTAAACAGCTATAGACGTAATGATGTTGGCTGGATCTTCCAGTTTTTCAATATAGTTGCTAGTTTACGTGCTTGGGAGAATGTTGGTCTAGCTTTAGAGTTTCAAGGAGGATTTTCTAAAAATCAAATAAAGGAACGATCCTTTGAATTACTCAAGCAAGTAGGCTTAGAGGGAAAAGAAAATAGATTTCCAAGTCAATTATCTGGTGGTGAACAACAAAGAGTTGCCATAGCTCGAGCATTAATAAAAAAACCCAAAATTATTGTAGCGGATGAACCTACCGGAAATTTAGACTTTGTTACAGGTCAAAGCATTGCTGAATTAATGTTGAATCTAAATCGTCAAGAAAATACTACTTTTATTGTTGTCTCTCATGATTTGAATATTACCCAATACGCAGATCGTGTCTTTCATCTACGGATGGGTAAAATAGAGCATATTGAGGAGCAACCACAAAATTCAGTTCCTAAAAAGGTGCAGGAGGAATAGCTATAAAAATTATGACTAAAAAGATCTTTCGCGAGATCTGGGCTAGTAAATTTCGTTCAATTTCAATAGTTATTATTGTAGCATCTACCGTAGCTTTCCTCGCAGGGATGCGAGCAAGTTATCCAATGATTTTGGCAACATACGATTTGAACAGAGAAACATATAATGTAGCAGATGGTCGGTTTACATTCACTCAACCAATTCACCAAAACAACTTATCACTTATAGAATCAAATAATACAATTTTAGAAGATATGAGAATTGATCAAATTGATGGCAGAATACTCTTCCATACAGATATTACTTTTAATAGTGAAAAATTCCAAGCAGTAATAATTGGAGTAAATTATCCAAATAAAGTTAATCAATTAGTTATTGAGGAAACAGCTGGAGATATTACTGATAGTAATCTAATTCTTGAATCGAATTCTAGTTGTTTAATTGAAACACATTTTGCTGGACAAGAACTTCCCTTTTTTGGACAAGATGTACAAATGAACGACTCAATAACAGTGAATTTTGCTGGAACACCAATTAATTTTGAAGTTAAGGGAATTGCTCAAGATTCAGATTATATATATGTAGTTGATGAAAGTACTCTCATCCCATTGATGGGAGAGCTAGCTATAATCTGGATAAATCTCAATACGATACAACATCATTTGTTTAGCGATTATCCTTTAATAAATCAAATTCTCTTTACTGTTGATGAGCGTTTTAATAAAGATATGACTCTGGCTGCAGCTGACAAACTCTCACTGATTTTTGCGGACAATAATATTGATGCAAATTCACTAAAATTTGAAATCTTTGATGAAACCTCAGATTATAATATGTTCCTTGGTGATGCTGGTGCAATTGATAATATGGGAACTATCTTTGGAATAGTTGGGATGATTATTTGTTCTATTCTAATTTTAAACACATTAAGTAAATTAGTAAATTCTCAAAGAAAAAATATCGGGCTATTTTTCGCCATGGGTTCTAGAAGACAATCAATTCTTGCACATTATTTCTCAATTACCCTTATTTTAGCATCTATCGGTGTTTTTATTGGTATTCCTTTAGGTTATTCAATGTCATATGGTATGGCAAAACTAGCAACTAAGTTTTATTCCATACATGAATTTGCTTTTTATCTTCCACCAAAGGAATTCTTAATAGGTGGAGCAGCAACATTGGGAATTTGTATTTTAGCTTCTATCATTAGTGCATGGCCAATCACTAATGTAACACCTCGAGAAGCAATGACTGTGTCATTTACTAGAATAAAAGCAAAAGGAAAATCATTTGCTGAAAAACTTCTTGGTTGGATTCCAGCTTTCAGACCAATTCATATGTCTGTCCCTCTTCGAGAAGTTTTTCTGAAGAAGAAGAAGACATTGATTACAATCCTAGCATTAACTACCTCAATGGTTTTCTTGGTCGATTCATTGGCTATGGAAGTCAACATGGTCAATATTATGAATAGTAACTTCACTGAGTTTAATACCTATGATGTTCAGATTCGATTTGAATCTCCGGAACCTGTTAGCAAAATTTTAGATTTTGTTAATAATGATACTATACCTTATACTGACAATATTACTCATTCTGAGATATTTATTGACTTATATACAAAGATTACTCATCAAGGGGACTTTGCAAGTTGGTCACAATTAATTTGCTATCAAGAAAACTCTACATTACGCAACTTTAACATTATAAAGGGAGATGTTCAAGAAAAAACTGATCTTAGTTCAACAAAGGTTCTTCTAGGTAATTCAATTGCTAGCAAATATGAAATTAACTTATTTGACAATATCACAATAGGTATTCTTGGCAATTATTCAGTTCAGGTATCTGGTCTTGTTGGTGAGCTAGTTGATTATTCAGTATTTTGGACTTATGAATCATTTCAACAAAGCAATATTTCTGACTATTTTGGTTTACCCAAAGGTTGGGTAAATGGCATTTCTCTTTCAGTTGATGAAAATACTAATCTTACTGCTTTAAGAAGTGCTTTTGAAAGTGCTTTTAATGTTAATCAATGGACAGATGCAGATGTTGCATTAAAATCAATTCGAGCATTGATGCAATCAATGATGGGTATAATGGTTCTATTCATAGTAATTGGAATTATTACTGGTATAGTATTTAGCTTTCAATCGATGTACATGGCTTTTGTTGATCGACAACAAGATTTTCTATCCTTCAAAGCTATGGGAACAAAAATGAAATATCTTCGAAGAATGATTTTCTGGGAGAATGCTATACTAAGCCTTTTTGGTGTAATTCTTACGGTACCATTTGGTTACCTGTTTTATCGATGGAGTTTAAACTATATGCTAGAAGGCAATTTTTATGTTCCAAAGTCAATACCTTGGTTTACTTGGCCAATTGTTTTTGTATTATCTTTATTAGCTATTTGGCTAGCTACTGCAAGGTTAACATGGAGTATAAAAAAGATGGATCTAGCTGATGAGTTAAGACAATCAGGATCAACTTGATTTTTTTCTCCCAAACTTTATACTTGAAGAAAATAGTAAGAATAGCGGTGAAATAATGAGATTAAGAGAAGGAGAAAAAGCGATTAATTTCACAGTTACTGGTCTGTCAGGCAAAACAATTTCACTTAAGGATTTTAAAGATAAAAAGATCTTACTTTCATTTTATCGTTACGCGTCTTGTCCTTTATGTAATCTGAGAATTTCACAATTGATTCAGCAATACGATGACATGAAAAAGAAGGGATTAGTGATAATTGCTTTCTTTCAATCTCCTAAAGAAAGCATGCTTGAATATGTTGGAAAACAAGATGTACCCTTTTCACTTGTACCAGATCCGAAACGAGAAATCTATAAGTTATATAGAATTGAGAAATCTTGGTTCAAATATGTAATAGGTGGAATTTCTTGGAAAATGTTCAAGGCACTAAGAAAAGGCTATAAAATAAAAGATCAGGAAGGACAGCAAAATATCGTACCTGCTGATTTCTTAATTGAAAATATGATCATCAAAAAAGCATACTATGGCAGAAGTATCGCTGACCATATATCATTTAAGGACATCCATCAGTTTCTAGAGGAGTAAATTATTACCTAGAACTCTGTTTTCCCAAGTAATCTATATCTTAGGTTCTAATGAACCATTCTTTTAAAGAACAGCAGTATTTGTAAAGAAGAAACACTATTGAGTAGAATTAGAATGACAGAAACAGAGATGTCTACCTATAATCCCGTTGATGGTACTGATACTTGCAAAGTCTCATTTAATTTTGAATTGAAAGAGGAAGAAGGAAAGATCATTATAAAGCAACTTACAATTGATGGAGAAAAGGGTTGTATTGGTCATAATAAATCGATTTCACTTTTAGTTAGAGATAGAGTTGTTCAAGATCTCCCTATAGAAGAGTTAAAGGAAGCAGGTTGTAAAAGAGCGTCCTCTTGCTCACAAGAACTAGCCAAGGCATTAGAGTTATTGCTTAAATCTAGAACTAAATGATTTTTTTCTAAACACTCCAAAATATTCATAACTAATTTAGCCAAATGAGTATTCAGAGGTTTTTCTATTGGAAAATAATCCCATAAAGAAAGCAAGAGAGCTTTTTCTTAGCAACGATAATTGTGCCCAAGCGGTTTTTACATCAGTTCTTGATGAAAAAGGACTTTATTTTGATCAAGCACCCATTACAGCTGCTGGTTTTGGTGGAGGAATCAGTAGAAGAGGTGAGATGTGTGGAGCATTAACAGGGGCTGTTATGGCAATTGGTATCCTTCAAGGGCAAAAGTATACTGAACCAGGTGAACATAAAAAATATACGTATGAATCAGTAGGGGAGCTCATTGAGAAATTCAAAGCTATCCATGGATCACCGATCTGTAATGATCTAGTTGGTTTTGATGTGAGTGATCCTGATGCTCGCAACAAAGGAAATGAAGAAGGAGTATTCAAAAATATTTGCCCAAAATTTGTGGAAGATGCTGTTAATATTGTACTGAAAATGTTTCCGGATTAACTTTAATGTTAAAAGGATGAATCTTTGAATTGGCAATCATTTAAAAAGAATAATGTGTAATGAAACTCGAAAATTATCCATAAGTTGGTGGAAGGGACTCTATTGGCACTATTAACTGTGAAAAATGGTTTTCTGATAGCTATTCTTCTTATTATTTGGAATATCGTTATACTATATATAGGAATACTCAGCATTATAGTTGAACCGATGAGTGTTTGGGGATATTTGTTCTTTTTTATGGGACTTCTTGTTGATTTCTTAATACTCAGTTGCAGTGTTCGAGTTCATAGACACAGTTATTCTCGAGTTCCTTGAAATCCGCAGATATTCTTTTAACTGCAAAATATTAACTAAGTATATTCGAACTTACTCAAGTTACATTATTAGAGTTATATTTTATGGGATTTGTTAAAATGAACCCAACTAAAAATTCTAAACGGAAAACTGGCAGAGTAGTTGATCATGATGCTACTTTTCTTAGCAACCTACCAAGGATGAGTATAGCAATTCTATTTTTTCTATATGCGGTCTTCATAATTGTTCCAAGTTTGCTCTATAGATCATTTGCAAATCTAACATTTATTTTGACACATATGTATCTGTTTCATATTATCAATTTCTTTTCTGTTGCCATTCTTTGGGCAATCATTGTTCCTTTAGTTTTAGGATTACCGAATAGAAGAGAATTCATAGGTTATGCGAAAAGCATTGGATTGGCAAAGTTAAAACCGGTACTTCGATCCATTGGTTTAGGAATTATTACAGCAGTAATTACTTTAACATTCATGTTATTAGCGAATTTTATGGCTTCGCTCTTTAATGGACAAGTTGCTTTTATTCCAGCATTTCTTGTTGATCCTTTCACAATTAACATCTACACTTCATTAATGCCAGGTATTTGGGAAGAAGTTGCTTTTCGTGGTGTGATGCTTGTGTTGATTTTAAAAATACAAAAGAAGCATTTGTCCATTATAGGTAATGGTTTACTATTTGGAGCATTTCACTCAGTAAACATACTAGCTGGTTTTCTAAATGCAATATTCTTTGGGGTTGAATATAATAGAGAGAACTTTATTCCGACTCTATTTCAAATAGTATACACTACAATGCTTGGTATTTTCCTTGCTTATATGTTTGTAAAAACAAAAATGCTTCTTCCATGTATAATAATGCATTATTTAATTGATGCCCTCTCAACATTAGTAACACTAAATACTGAACCATTAACATGGTCATTTTTATGTTTCATGACATTCGTTGGCATCGGATTACTACCAATGATAATCAATATATCTTTAGTTCGTAGTTTTAGCTTCTGGTTCCCAGAACCGGATGATGAGATCATCCCCTTCTTTGACACTTTCCTTGTTCGAGAAAAACGATTAAAACAATATAAAAAAGACATAAGAGCAGCTAAATAATAAAAAATAAGTGAATGGATAAGGATCATTCCTTACTCCATTTTGTTTTTCTTTTTAAATTCAAAGCTGTTGTCCACAGCTTGCACAGAAATTAGCATCTCTAAGAAGCATGGCACCACAATGAATGCAATATTTTTCGCCTTGACCAGAGAAGCCTTCTTCTTTTTCGTCATCATCGTAGATTCTTTTTCGATCATCTTCTTCAATTGTTAATGGTTGCATATTATAATGACTCATACCATCATCAATTTCTTGCTCAGATAAATCTTGAACAGGTCGACCATAATGACGTTCTAATCTCTGGGCATCATCTTCTCTCAGCTTTACTGCTCTATGAGTTCCAGAAATTGCTAAAAGAACTGCACCACCAATTAACCATCTTCTTGCTCTTCTTCGGAAAAATGATCTTCTGACTTGTCTTCTAATATTTCGACCTACTGCTCTACGAATAATTCTGCCTGGTATTCTCCATCTTGGGGACATAAATTTCACCATTATATGTTAATTAATCTGTGTTATTATAATGAGTTTCTTGTTAAAAACATTTACAAATGTAAAGCACTTTGAAATGTCTCATCTTTTCAGCTAGATGATATATTTAATTTCAGCTGGTTTTTTCTTACTTAACCTATAATAAACAGAAAGTTGACCTCGGTGATGCAAACCATGTTCAAGTAATTCTAGTAAAATTTCTCCTTTTGTTGCAGTTCGATTGAAACCACTCACTTCTTCTTGCATAGATTCATCTGTTATATTCTCAAGATACTTTTTCGTTATCTTCACAACTTCGTTATAGAGTGAACGTATTTTTTTCGAGTTATTATATTTCTCT
>DAOVHJ010000251.1 GCA_030671945.1 Candidatus Heimdallarchaeota archaeon | reverse complement strand
TAACTCTACTTTACTCAAAAAATCCTTTGAAATTTATCAAATATGCAGAAATCAGTATTCTTTTTAATATACTCTATATTAATATGCTTAGCAATAGATTGCGAGAAATTACCACGGAATCCATACAAAAACAATGAAAACGATGCGATAGAAAATATCGAAAATGCATACGAAGAATCTTTGAGTTGAGATAATTGGCAAAAATAATGATTGTTGATGACATGATTGTAATTCAGGAGATACTTAAGGAAATCCTGAACCTTAAAGGACACACTATTCTTTTCACAGCATTAGATGGACAACAAGCTGTTGATTATTTTAAGGATCCAGTAAATGAAAGGCCTGAAATTGTTATTATGGATCACCGTATGCCAATAAAAGATGGGGTTACAGCTCTCGAAGAGCTACTTGTTCTGGATAAAGATATCAAAGTTATTTTTGTAAGTGCAGATGAAAGTGCAAGAAACAAGGCTCTAGTAATGGGTGCTATTGGTTATCTTGTTAAGCCTTTTTCAGTCAAAGCCATACTAAAATTAATTGATTCTGTAATAAAAGAAAAATAATTCTAAAATAATACATCAATTGGTAATTGATATGTTGAAAAAGTTATCATAATTTTATCCATGAGAGATGAATTTGTTTCATTAATGATAGTCATAATTAGTGAAATTTCTCCTTCAATTGAATCATTTATGAATTGCTCTAATTTGTGCTTATCAGGCTCAGTTAATAGGAGAACAATTAAATCATTAACCCTTCCAAGAAGATAATCAATGTGTTCCTTTATTATATTCAAAGCATTATCAAAACTCTGATTCTTTATGGCATTCAGTAGTCTCAAACAAAAGCGATTTGTGATGCCACCAATTACTCGTCTACCATCTAGATTTATCATAATTTTACTGTCAATTGGTAAATCGTTATTCTGGGAATAATAGGTATTAAATGCATCATTATCAGCATTATCTAATTGCAAAATCTCATAAAAACTATCATTTTGAATTCCTAAGACATGTAAGGTTGTTCCATCACTTGAACGAGAGAATAAAGCTTCGGCGTCTAATAATGGAACGGTCCACAAATCATTGTAAATTTTTTTGTGAGGAAGAAACCATCGCAAAGTGGCTAGAGTTAAAGCTATTTCACCTTTCTGACCAAAAACAAGTACATTTTCATTTTTCAGTAAGGCATGAATAACCCGATCAAGACCGTTGGGAATTCTGGTAAATAAAAACTCGAAACTTCCTTCAAGAATTGAGCTCATACTTGGATCTTTAATTTCTTGGGGTACAGTGATTTTTTCCTCAACAATTCTTTTCTTGATTAATTCTACTGAATCAATAGTACCATCAAAATCTACTTTCAAATTCTCAAGAGACATAAGTTGATTTAATTTATCTTTAATTTGAGAAGTAATTTCCCCATTAGGATCACAGCTTTGACTAAGTTCCGAAGCAATTTCTTTAACAGTGGCAGAAATTTCAGGAATGGATTTAAAAAGAAACATCTGCTCAGTTCTGTCCACAAGTGTAACTATTCCTAAAGTTCGTTTACCCCCTCTTGCAGTGGCATCTTCAACAAAAAAGAAAGTTGAATAAGCAATGTACCCTTCATCAAGAAATGGTATAACAGATTCAATAAATTCCTCTTCAGGTAATGTATTACTTGAGGTTAGAGACATCGTGCTTATATGAGATTTCACACAAACTTTCTGTGCAAAATTACTATCTAATCCTTGATGATATACGCAGCCCGGGCCCATTTTATCATCAAATCTAACTAAACAGACGCCTCTTTTTTGCATTTGGAGATTAACCCCACTTGAAATTTGCTATTTCCTTTTATGACATAAATACTCTCAAGTAAAAAACCTTTATGCTAATGCAAAAATGACATCTTAATAGAGATTTTTTTTAACAGAATTAGTTATTGTTAAATAGTGTCCGCAAATGAGTGAAGATAAGTACATTAGAGTAGAGATAGTAGTTAAAGGATTAGTACAAGGAGTCTCATTCAGAGTTTATACAAGAAGAAAAGCCAGCTCATTGGGATTAACTGGTTATGTTAGGAATCTATCCAATGGAGATGTGGAAGTCGTTGCTGAAGGAAAACGAAATCAGCTTTTACAGCTAATCAAATGGTTGCGAAAAAGCGGATCACCTGCTTCAAATGTAACAGATGTTATAATTGAATGGTCTGAAAAAGTAACAAATTATACTAGTTTTAGAGTTGTATTTTGAGAAAAAATAAAAGAAAAAGATAAAGGAGATTTCCTCTTATGGAGGTAATCCTTCATCAACTATAACATGAATTTGTTCAAGGAGTGTTTGCATAGCTGTTTCAACTAATGGCACAGCAAAGTTAATTGTTCCAGAACCTAACCAAGGAGTAAATGCATCATTAATTTGCTGAATTGATGTTCTAAATGTAACCAAGAAATCTCTTAATGCATAAACAGGGGTATTATTATATGAATCGACAATTGCAATTGAAGAATTAATGTTATCAGAGGCAAGGTCCCATGCTGCTAAAGTTCCAGGTTCATCATTATTGTAAATCGTAAAAGTTGAAGTAAAGGTTGCATTTATAGCTCGGGTTATATTGGCCATAACTAGTGCATAGGGTTCTGGTTGGAATGCAGAGTTAATTGTCTGAATGAGAGCACCTGCAGGACCACTCATTAACGAATACTCAGATTGATTGGCTCGAGTATTCATCAAAGCCATCATATTTGTGGTTGTGGTTGCATTGTCAATAGCTGCATTACTGTTTGTAATTGCGGAATCCATGTATTCAAAGACTGCTGTGAAATTAGTTGCACCTAATTGAACTATTGCATCGGGATCAACAATTCCATCATCATCATATTCATCCATTGCATCTACGATTCCACCAAGTGTACCGGCCAAGAATCCTTCTAAATCTATTAATGGATTCACCATGTTTAGTGTATCATTGAAGAAATCAAAGAATCCTAAAGCGGAAGATGAATTAGCAGCTACGATTTCAGCTCTTCTTGCAGGTGTAAAGATACCTGTTATGTAACCAAATTCTGCTGTTGCATTTTGGAAGTATGTTTGACTTTCTGTGAATTGGAATCCAAGTAAAAGACGAACATTTCCTATAAGCATATTAAATAATGCTCTAAGTAGATGTGGAGTTTGCATCAATAAATCAACTACAATTGGAATTAAGACATTGTACTCATTTGTAACTTCTAAAACCATATCAAGACCATCTGCAGCTTGGTTTAAAACTTGATTAATTTGTGCGATACCACCAACGTCTCTGAGATCCTCAGGATCAATTGTTTCAAGCAAAGCTTTAGCTTCTAGGATATGAACTAGTGAATCTCCAATATACTCATCTAGAAGATAATCAATATCATCAATAATAGCTCCAACAGATGTTTCTGCATTAGTTATTTGTGTTTCAGTTGGCTTAGAACCACCACCAAAAGTTCCATTGAACATTCCTGAGAAATCCTCGTAGACATCCATGAAATTCTCGTATTGGTAGTAGAAACCATCTACTTCTACACCTGTCTCATTCGAATTATCTAGTAACCCATGAGCAAGTGGATTCAACGCTGACAGCAACTCGAAACCAGCTGAGATCGTCGTATTAAACATATCAAATACAACACCGTATGGTCCTCCAGCTGCCGAAAGCAACCTGAAGAACATCAGATTGTTTAAGCCTTTATAATTTCCAGCAGCAATTTCAAACCATTCATCAGCTCGATCCAGTTGATCAAGCATGGCTTGGAAATCTAGGTCATCAAACCCAGTGAAATTACCACCTACTAAAGGCATTGCTATTTCTGCTACATTCGCTGCTCCTGCAGCTAATGCACCTCCCGTTTGGACCATTCCAGAGAGACTTAGTAATATCCAAGGAATAACAACTAAGTTCAAAATAATAACAATAGCTTGTCCTGGAAGTAAACACCAAGTCCAAATGTTTTTAGCTTTCTCTGTAAAGAGATTTGAAAACAACCAAGAACTGGCAATGACTAAAGTTATCATTAAACCAAACATGATAAGTAAATCAAAGACCCAGACGAAAGTCGCATATTGAGAGTATTGATTGTAAGTATCAAGTATTTCTTGGGAAATTGGAATAAAGCTAAATCCAAAAACATCATTTAAACCCATTTTTATTAACCCTAAAGCGTTTAGGAAAACTAAATATGGGCTGAAAAATGAAGTGGGATCTTGGGCAGTAGCATAAAAGATAATTAATGGTATGAAAAATTGTAAACCGAAAATCAACATACCACCTAGTATGCCTTTGCCTACTTTACGAACAAAAAGACCCGGAAGAGTACAACAAATTAATAAAAGAACAATCTCAAGATATGCTAAACCAGGATGAAAAGATGTTCCAATGAAATT
>DAOVHJ010000173.1 GCA_030671945.1 Candidatus Heimdallarchaeota archaeon | reverse complement strand
TGCTAATGAATTGATAGAATTCAAAATCGATGAAAGTATAAGCCGCATTGGTAATATTGGAAGCGCTAATTGTGAAATTATATACAGTAGAATTGAATGAAGAGGTAGCAACTACAAGGTTAATGGCTGTATTTTCTTTTATGATATCAACATTTAAACCAACAATTTCTGTTTGATTAACACGATCTCGAATATTAATTGAGAAATTAAATTCATCACCATAATACATGGTATAGTAGTAATATGTTGTGAAATCAGTTGGAACCATATAAATCAATTCGATATCATCTATAATGAAAACAAAAGTAGCTTCAACAAAGTTAGGATAAAGACCTAAACCGGTATCATCTTCGAGTCTAATATTTAAGCTATGGTTACCATCTTGGAGTGGAGCCAAGATTTCCCAAGGATCTTCAGCTGTAAGGTAATCTTCATCATCATCCCATTTATACAAGAATTTGTTTATATCAACTGAGGGAACATCAAAGTCAATGACTTCGCCACCAGTTAGATAAGAATTATTGGTTGTTGATACAAGATTATAGGTTGGTGCTACAAAATCAAGATTGAAGTGGTATTCAACTGAATAATCATTTCCTACAACATCAAATGTATATAAATAAATAATTGCTTCAGTTTCTCCAAGGTGTAATGCCAATAATAAAACAATGAAATCTGGAGATCGTATAGATGGACTAGCATCGAGATCCCATTGTGATTCTACATAGGCTACTGTATCATCATTAATGTCTTCCACATTGAAACTAATTGGAGTAATGTCATTTATTTTTGTGTGATTGAATAAATTTAATAAATCAATTGTTGGTGCAGTATCATCAATAGTTAACCAATATGTTTGTAATCGGTAATTTCCAATGGAATCATTAGCATAAATATCTAGTTTAGCATATCCCTCTATAGCTGGTAAAGTGAAATCATCTGTAAAAGGAACATAAATAGTACTATTCCATCGATAATAACTATTCCAAATCGGATCAGCATCTGTAACTACAACAGAGACAAAAGTATCTGCAGGAATATATCTGAAACCATCTACAATAGCTTGACCAGTTATTGTTACTGATGTGCTAGGTCTAGTCGTATCAATAATGAAAGTAATGAAATAACGATAATAATTACCAGCAATATCATATGCAATGATTGTTAAATTATGATTCCCATCGGAACGACCTGATAAATAGATCAGAAATGGAGTATTTAATGTAAGATTTCTTCCATTATCTACTGAATAAAAAACAGTCAAATCAGTAGTATCGGTCCAATTATCACTAATTGTATAATAGAAAACCTCACTTTCCAGAAATCTGGTACCATTATAATCAGGTAATGGATTAGTTTGAACTACTGTTGGATCTTCTTTATCAACCATGAAGAGAAACTTGAATTCAACCTGCTCATCAAAAGGATTACCAACAATTACAGTTAACATATAAGTTCCAGGTGTGGAAGATAAGGCAAATGGACCACTTAGAGTCATAATTCCAAAAACAACCGTTCCATCACTCCAGGGATCATTCCCCCAGAAATATTTGACTGTTCCATTGTCATTTATTATTGATACCTCAACAGTGTTTCCACCTTGATAATATGAATTATTCAGTAAATTGTAGAGTTCTACATTTAGAAGTGTTATGCTTGTAAAGAATGAAAATACTTTGGTAATACTATTGCCATATGTGTCATTAGCAAAAACATAAAGGTTATGCCAACCTGCAGTTGAAGGTAAATATGCTCTGTAGAGATTACCTGAGACAGGCGACCACGTTGTGAAACTATCTGAATCCCATCTGTATTGAACATCTATGGGATAACTAATATCGTCAATAGTAACGTCAATATTTTTCCCTTGAGGTTGCGTAGTTTCATTTAAAACGTTGACAAGCAAGATCTCTGGCGGTGCATTATCAAAAACAAAGAAGTATTCGAAAAGCTCAGTTCTGAAAGGATCTGTATAATGAATTGTTAATTGATGTGGACCAACAAATTCAGCAGAAGGATAAATATCAAATGGATCTGTAAAAGGAAACATTGTAGTATTTTTATCCCATTCGTAAAATACAGACGTGTAATCATATATGCTGAAATTCAATAACTCACCATCAGCTACATAGGAGTTATTTGCTGGTGAATGTAGAACAACTCTACTTGCAATTGAATCATATCCAATATTAAAAGAAGCAATTGCTTTGTTTTCAAAGTAATCTTCTGCTTCTATTTCAAGAGTATGCCATCCAGTAGTCAAAGGAAGAGATACAATAGAAGGCGAATCAAAAAATGCGAATGAATCACTATCCCATCTATACCGATTTGAAACTGACACAGAGGAAACTGTGACAGTTCCATTTGTTGGCATATCATAAATAGTATTATTTTCTAAACCTGTTAAGTCAATAGTAGGATATTTTTCTTGGAACATATATAATTGCATACCAATTGATTCGAGTGAACTATCAATATGATAATAATTATCATAGGTATCATTTGTAGAATCAATGGTCCATTCAGTGGCATAAGTAGCTTGACCTGATCTTAATTGCATTCTTTCTGCTGTTCCAGTATAATCAGCACTTCCACACATTCCTTCATAGGTTGCTCGCAATCGATAACCTGCTGGAATACGTGTTGTGTTAGGAATTACAGCCTCATATACCCAACCTTCCCATAGCCCATCGGGGGGAGGAGAACCTTCAAAATATGGTGAATTAGCTGGATTCCTATCTGTATCATCAAATTTACCTTGCACAGATGTTATCGGGCTTGTTTGTTCTGTTGTTGGATTAAATAATTCTAAAGTTATTCGTATAGTCCAATTGGAATAAGCAGAATAATAAGTTTCTCCAGCGCACATGAAATGAACATTACCCTGAATGTAAGTATCAACATCATATTCAGGACTAAAAACAGTAGAATTCATACGATTACCATCAATCAAAGCTGTGCTGCGTAATTGAGCAAAAGTATCTAAAGGATGCCAGAAAATTCCCGGATTTCCTGAATCATTTCTTTGTATTAAATCAACTGCTCGAAAATTTAAAGCATCATCCTTTATATCATCATATTTTTCCCACTCAAAAGAATACCCATTTGCATCTAAATCTACAAAACTATCTTGAGTGAAATAGGCTACATTTTTGTAAGTTCCAGATGTATTTGTGGTTTCTGCAAGTACCTCAGGAAGAACAGTAATTTCATCTTCTATTGAAGGTGGTAAACCTTGAACCTCTGCAATTGGTGTTACAATAGGTTCTTCACATTCAACATTTGTTAAATAAAACAATGAATTAAGGCACAAAATCATAAAAAATAAGCTGTAAAGTCTCGATACTTTCTTCAACATTAGTGGCACCAATTGTTTACTTCTGTTTTCTTCAAGGAATTCCTTTTATTAGTCAATAAGTCAAGAGTTTTTGCTACGCTCATAAACTCTTGTATTGAATTACATTCTTAAAAACTCAGCACAATCTTAAAAGTGTTTATAATTGGGTAAAAAATTATTCTAAATCACTACTAGATGATTTTTCGGATTCATCTTGATTGTTGTTTTCTTTTTGGAAAGTAATGTAGTCATTTAAATTGAATGCCGAAAGAAAAGAATGATTAATGGCTGTTTTTAACTCATCAATACCCTCATTCGTAAGATTTGAGACTCTTATTGTATGAATATCTTCAAGTTTCAAATCAAGACCTATTTTCTCCAAGATTAGATCCCTAACAAATGATCGTGCTACAGCCATGTTTGCATCGCTAACCATTATGTTTTCAGAATCATCCAAATGAGTTCCAAGAATTATTATACTAGTATAAGGCTGAACCATATCTCTTTCAATAGCTCTATTTAACCAATATTCAAGTTCAAGAAAAGTTTTGATGTCTGTTAAATCAAAAGTTAGAATTAATGATAGAACAACTTTAATTGGTGCGACATGGAAATAAAGATCGGCTGCATCTTCAAAAGCTAATCCTTCACCCAACTTAGCTCTACCTTTTTGACCTGGCATAATGAATATTTGTGAACTTGTTCTAACAAGATATTCTTCAATGTTTGATTGAAAAATAAAGTAATCCCATTCTAAGTTTACCGATTTCTTCAGAGTTACATCACTAAGATTGAAAAAAGATTTTCCTTTAAATTCAGTAATGCTCATTGCTGTATGTGTTTTGCCAGTATTACCATCACCAACAAATACAACGCCACCGGTGCAAATAATTTTGCTTTCTGTAAAACGAATCAACTTAGCAATATTTGCATCCTGCATCATTTATCTACTAGCCCCAGCTTAATTTTCACTAAATTTTTAATTGCATTATACGGTTTTAATCTGTATAATTTTAAGCAATTTAACACGAATTTTATCGGCATAATCAATTTTCTGTGATTTCATATAAATAATTATAGTTGAACGCAAAACAGAAAAAAAATCAATTCTTGATGAAATTTGTTTTTATTTTTCTTATGTGAAAAGTTAAAATAAAAGAAAGGAAATCAGTTAGTATTCAGAAATAGAATGATTCAAAAAAAAATGTAGTAGTTAATCTGTTGGTGAATTATATTGGCATACTTTAGAGGAGATCCTTCAAAATATATCATTAAATTTGTTGATGGAAAAAGAAGACGTGCTGGTTTAGGTTTAAGCTTCTTCTATTTCAAGATGAATACAAGTATTGCCGCAATCCCTGCATTGACGAATGATTCTGGGTTTGTGTTCAATGAAATAACAAAGAATAAACAAGCAGTCACACTTCAAGGACGGTTCACATATAGAATTAAGGATCCGAAGAAAATGGCTACAATTCTTGACTTTCAAATACACCCTCGAACAAGGCAATATCAAACTGATGATCCAGAAAAACTCGAATTAAGAATTAGGAATGTTATTCAAGTTAGAACTCGAAGTGAAATTGAGAAAATGGTTCTAGAAGATGCATTAGTTGCTTCTGAGAAACTTACAAGTGTTGTTTTAGAATCAGTAGAAGGACAACCAATAATAAAAGAAATGGGCATCGATATACTTTCTATCTCATTTCTAGCAATTACTCCAACTCCGGAAATCGCTCGAGCGTTAGAAGCTGAATATAGAGAAAAATTACAAATGAAAGCAGATGAAGCAATCTATGATAGAAGAGCTGCAGCAGTTGAGCAGGAAAGCAAAATAAAAGAGAATGAGCTAAACTCACAAATTGCCTTGGAAAAGAAGCGAAAAGAATTGATAGCACTAGAAGGGGCAAATATCATCAAAGAAGCAGAGTTTCAAGCAAAAGCAAAAGAAACAGAACTCTCAGCCTACAAGAAATTGGCTCCAAATGTATTACTCGCTTTAGCACTTAAGGAACTAGGTGAAAACGCAGAGAAAATTGACACTCTAACAATAACACCGGACATCCTTGCTTCAATATTAAAGGAATCTAAAAAATAACAAGGTAATGTATATGGTCAAGATTGACAAAATAGTTGTTGTAACCAAGAAAACCTGGTTAGAAGAACTAATAGAGCGATTCAATACGAAATCCCAAGCAAAATTCTACATAGAACACATGGGTGGCTCATTCGAAGATTACGAAGCTGCTCATAAGCAATACTATGAATCACTAAACAAACTGAAAAAATTAATGCCAGTAGACATTAAATACCAATTAATAGAAAAATCATTTCTCCCGAATTTCCTTTTTGGACCAAATAATCTAGTGGTTTGCATAGGTCAAGATGGACTAGTAATTAATACTGCGAAGTATCTTGAGAATCAACTAATAATTGCTGTGAATCCCGATCCACAAAGATTCGATGGAGTAATGATTCCCTTCTCTGTGGAACAATTTCCAAAAGCATGGAAGAAAGTTGTAGATGGTGATCATTCAGTAATCAGAGTAACAATGGCAGTTGCAAGATTAAATAATAAT
>DAOVHJ010000025.1 GCA_030671945.1 Candidatus Heimdallarchaeota archaeon | reverse complement strand
AAAGAAATGTAGGATTATTTATTTCGGAAACATTTTCATATTTTTCCTAATCTTTCGTAATCCTTCTTTAATCATTCCTGGTCGATTATGAGTCGTTCCCCAAACAAGGTAAGGAACACATGTACGACTATAATAGAATTTCATTCTTGCTTCTAACGATTTTTGCTTTGAATATTCGTAATCATCTAAGACTGCTTTCATGAATTCAGGTCCATCATCAAAGAAAAGCAAATCAACTGCTGGATCCCAAATTTTACATTCCTCAAAATCTATAGTACCAGTTAATTGTTTAGTTTTAGGTTCTATAAGAATGTTTGATGTATCAAAATCACAATGGGAAACTCTCGGTGAAAAAGTGAAATTATCATCATTATTTAGATAATCTTCAAAGATTTTTGTTAGCCATTCTTGTTGTTCTTGATTCAAATATTGATAGGCAATTTCTTTTGCTTCTTCATATCTTGTTTTCCATCGCAATTTATAGAATTGATTGAAATCAGAACTGCTATTCATTAATTCTTCTTGATCTGAAAACGTAATTAGAAAATCCTTCATTAAAATCTCAGAATGCAAACTAGAGAGAAATCTGCCTATTTCTGCACCAATCTTTTTCTTTTGATCTGAAGATAATTGATTAGAAACGAAAACTAAAGATTTTCCAAGAATTTTTTGATGTATTGAAAAAGGAATTTCTTTTGAATCATGTAAATAAAGAATTTCTGGAATTGATATTGGCAATCGTTTCCGTAGAAAGCTAAGAATCTTAAATTCTCTTCTAAGCATTTCCAATCCTCGAGTATTCCTGAATTCTCTATCAGCAACTCGAAGGATATATTTCTGATTTATCTCAAAGACATTGTAGGTTCCATGATAAAAGAAATGAATTGATTTCGATTGAATATTTGGGAGAAATTTCTTTACAAACGGTAAAATTTCCTCTACTGTTATATCTGCTGGATTCATTTCTTCATAGAATGACATGATTTGCTATTGGAAATTAAATTATAAAGTACTATGTTAAATCTTGATTACTAGGTCTCTACTTTTTTCCTAAATTCTCTAGTATTGCAATACTCGTATTTATTCCTTTCAAGAACCAATCTACCATCATATTCTCATTTGGGGCGTGATTATCTTCATCAGGTTGAGCATAAGGAATAACATACATTGGTTTTCGTGTTACTTTATATAAAGAGTAAAGAGGTAAACTTCCTCCAGCTAAAGGTATTTTTATTGGTTTTTCTTCAAATCCTTCCTCAATGGCTCTCTCTAATACCTGTGTCCATGGTAGCTCGAGAGAAGTAAACATAGGATAAAAACTAGAACCAAATTTCAAGGTACATCTATCAATTATTGCTGCGAATCTCTCTGATTTGTGCTTCAGTTTTTCAAAATGTGCTTGAATTAATTTCGTCATTTTTTCAGGTGTTTGATTTGGAACTAATCGGACATCTATCTCAACAATGGCTTCTTTTGGTATCATAGTTTTAGCGTTTTCTTGTACTTCTCCGGATTTAAAACCTCTAATATTAAAAGTAGGTCTAAACATCAATCTATGTGTTAAAGGCAAATCTTGTTCCCCGCCAAAATACGTTATACCAAGTTGCTCCTTGTAGGTTTCAGGATCTCTATTGAGTTCTTCAGCAGCCTTTAATGCCGCTTCAGTAGGAATAAAGACATCATCATAAAAGCCTTTGATCAAGCATTTACCATTTTCATCTTTCATCGTACGAAGTAGCTTTATTACATCCCAGACTGGATTGGGTTGTATACCACCGAAATTACCGGAATGAACATCCCCTTTAGCAGATTTTAGATGGATTTGTGCCGTTTGAATGCCCCTTGCTCCAAATTCTAGAACTGGCTTCCAAGTTGGATCAGCAGGACCATCTGAAACAATTACTAAATCTACATCTTCAAAGAACTCTTTTTTAGCTTTCAAAGCATCTTCAAGGTATGGAGAGCCTAATTCCTCTTCCCCATCAAAGATGAATTTAACTTTGGAACCTAATTGTTTAGTCTTGTGAAGCCATTCTATTCCACATAAATTAGCAAAAAGTTGTCCCTTATTATCTCCTACACCTCTAGCATATATTCTACCTTCTCGTATTTCTGGTTCAAAAGGAGGAGAAACCCATTCCTCTAATGGTTCTGGAGGTTGCACATCATAGTGACCATAATAAAGCAAAACAGGTTTTTTCTTTTCAGAATCATGTTCTAATTGAGGTTCCCATTCAGCAATAACTGCGGGGTTTCCTTTTGTTTCAAGTATTTCAACGTAATTCGCTGTTTGATCTAAACGATTCTTTAGCCATTTTGCTGCTTTCTTAACTCCTTCTGCATCTCTAGTGATACTAGGAATTCTTAAGAAATCAAATAAATCCTCTAAATACTTGTCTTTCTGATTCCGAATCTGATCAAGCCTTTTCATTAAATCACCTGACATTTGTTAGCTAGTTTATTCGTTCATAAACATTTGTTGGATAAAAAATCACTGTATTAAATTCAAGATTTTAGACTTTTCTTATCATATACGTAAATCTCTTGTTCATCATCTTTCATTATTAAGTGTAGATTTGAAAAAACAAACATATTTGAAACAATTCTAACATGTGGTTGTAATTCTGCTAATAGCTTCGATTCTAATTTATCATTTGTACTTTGTAAAAGAAAACAAATTATTATATCTGCATTGCTAATATTTTCGTTGAAAAAATTACCTCGTATTACCTGAACTTTATCTTTTAATCCTAATAATTGAATGCGTAATTTACACCAAAGATAGCGAATTGGATCAATTTCTATACCAATTGCTCTTGCATTAAACTCTCTTGCAGCAATTATTAGAACTCTCCCATCTCCACAACCAAGATCATATACTAGCTCATTTGATTTTATATTTGCCATAGTAAGCATTTCAATCACTTTTTCTTTGCTAGTTGGAGACCATGGTGCTCCTTTGAAAGCTGACCAACTAAAGAAAAAAACAATAATAATGATAAAAACAGCAAGAGCTATCAAGAAATAATAGATTATTAACATAATTTTCATTTTAGCTTTTATCTTTTCACTTTAATTAGTTACTGATAAAAAAGTGAAATAATCCAGAAAGTATAATCAAGAGAATCTTAAATTTCTCTATATCTAATTATACTAGAGTGAAAATCATCCTTTTAATACATCCATGTTTTGATTATTAGTTAATGGTGATATCTTTGTCTAAAATAAAATTAGATCAACGTTTTTCTCCTTATCAAATGCCAGCAGTAATTATTGGTTCAATTGCTAATGATAAGCCAAATTTCATGCTTTGTACATGGGTAAGTCGACTAAATCGTTCACCGCCCATTTGGATGGCATCTATTAATAGAAAGCATCTAACATTGGAAGGCATTAGGGAAAATAAAATCTTTAGTATAAATTTTCCTTCAACGAATATGGTTGCAATCGCTGATTATATTGGCATTACTTCAGGTAGATTAAAAGATAAATCTGAGACTTTTGATGTGTTTTTTGGTGAAACAAAAGCACCAATGGTAAGAGATTGTCCACTAAATATAGAACTAAAAGTTACTAAAACAACTGAATTGCCAGACCATTTCATAATATTTGGTGAAGCAATTAATACATACATTAGTGAAAGTAATTGCACAGATGGAAAACCAGATTTGAAGAAAATGAATCCAATTGTCTATACTGGGATCGAAAAACAACCATCTTATTGGAGCATAGGAGATAAAATTGCTGATGCATTTAAAATTGGAAAAGAATTCAAGAAATAAAGTTATAACATAAGTTTCTTTTTTAATAGATACTAGAGTAAATTATAAAATAAATTGTGGAAGCGTAATCCAGGTTATGAAGTAAATGAATTCTGATTGTATTTTTTGTAAGATAGTCAATAAGGAAGTATTCGCTGCTGTTCTCTTTGAAGATGATGATATCATGGCTTTTATGGATATTAAACCAATCAACGAAGGTCACTCTCTTGTCATTACAAAGAAACATGCTGTACTTGTTGATGAATTAGAAGAAGAACTTTACTTGAAGTTGTTTCCCATTGGAAGAAAAATTGCTAATAAAATAAAAGAGGTATTTCCGGAAACTAAAGGCATAATGTATTTTATCGCTGATGGGGAGCATGCAGGACAAGAAGTGCCACATGTACATCTTCATATAATTCCAAGAAAACCCAATGATGGTTTTGATTTTACATTTGATCCTGCATACTATGATAGACTACTCACAGAAGAAGAAAGAACGAAAGTGAAGGACAAGTTAATTCCAATTTAGATTTCTAACATCAAAGTATTATAACTTAAACCAATTTCCTATTAAAAGAAGTAGCAAATAGTATAATATAAAATATTTAGATTAAAGGTGATTACATGAAACTACTCTTATGGTTGGGTCCACTCGCAATCTCTATTGGCATTATACTAACTCATATTTTTGGTGAATGGATATCAGAACACATGAACAAGTGGCATCATCAACTCGAGAGTTTAGGGGCAGGATTAATGATTGGTATTATTTTTCTAGAGCTTTTACCTCAAATTACTGTAGGAGAAAGTCACCTAGGCTTCTACATCTATATTCCATTAGTGATTGGTTTTACCATCATTGCGTTAGTTGAAAAAATCGTTTACAAAACAATTCTTAATAAAAATCCAACAACACCCAAAGTTACAAAACAATCAGAGGAAACCAAAATCACAAATGATTTGGAATATGAAAAGGATCTTGCAGAAGTTGAATGCATTGTTCCTGAATATCATGCAGTTTTTGAAGGTGTTGCTTTAATCACACATGGTCTTGTTTTGGGCATTCTTATTACTATTATCTTTAACGAAGAGACTTTCAATGCTAGTTGGCTTCTCCTATTATTCGTTTTATTACCTCTATTCATAAGATCATTTACATTAGCCTTTTCAGCTGAACAAATCCTTGGAGATATTCATGGTCGAAAGAAAAAGATAATTCGATATTTGAGTTATCTAACTCCTTTTGTAGGAGCCTCTTTAGGGATAATATTTGTCTATGTAGAAAGTTCCATTGCGTTATTCACTATATTTGCTCTTGTTCTTGGTTTAGTTTTATTCTTAGTGGTAAGAGATATGATTCCTTTAGGGAAAAAGGGAAAACCTGTGTTCTTTCTCATAGGCATAATTATAACACTAGGAACTTTCCTCATTTCAGAGCTTCTAATTCCTGTTTAGCTCTCTAAGGCTTGTATCTTTTTACATCAAACCCTAAGAAAAAAAAAGTGAAAAGATATCTGATTGTGTAAAAAAGAATATATAATTATTTAAGGAATATTATATTCATGGCTAAAATGTATTTCAATGATAAAATTGTAAAATGCAGTGAGTGTAGCAATGATGATTTTCTCTGCCGTATAACACCGAAAGAAGTCTTTATATTATGTCGGGAATGTAATCATCAAATGATGGCATCCGTTAGTGAATGTGTTTATAAAAACGGTGATTTTTATTCTTACAGGTGAAAAATATCAGTTATATTAAAATTTTTTTTGAGAAAATAAAGGAATTATGCCCTACTGTGGGCCAATGTCTTTTCTTTCCAATATTATTATACCCAAAATAAAGAGTAAAGCTGTAATTGCTACCATTACTATTATGCTTACAATTGGATTTATGTAACCTGTTTCCGGTAGTAAGAAAGTTAATCCGTTTTCGGGATCAGCGGAACCAATGAATTCCGAGACATCTGAAAACATGCTAACATACGTACCAAAGAATAACCCAAAGTTTTGTTGGAAGAAGGGAATAGGTTGGAAACCAAAGTAACCCAAGAATGTTGTAAAGATAAGACTCAGATTGTAACCAATATCAATTAAATACAGATGCCCTGATTCGTAATATGTTGGAATAGCAACTCTAAAGATAATTCCTAAGAAATAAATGAAGATAATTTGAAACATAATTACTAGTACACTGATTACCATTCTTTTGTTTATTATTGAAAGAAATCCAAGCATTAAACCTATAACTGCAATCATTAACAATGCATAGAGGTATATTGGAACCAAGAATTTCATTCCGGCCATAAAAACTGCTGAAGACACATCAAATAATGTACAAGTAATTGTTAAACCAAACATCAAGGAAACAATTTGCAAAATTGCCATATTTGCGAAATAACCTAAGAATTTACCCACGTAGAGTGTAGTTCTCTTAATCGGTTTTGTTAGAAGAAAGATCAATGTTCCACCTGATTCTTCACTCGATATAAATGTCGAAGCTATTAAGCCACAATATAAGATCAATAAGATTCCCGCATTCCAGAAGAAGGAATAAAATGCGAAGTAATTCACGACTGTAGCAATTTGGAAGTCAATACTCATATCTGCGAGGGTTCCTGTTAGTTGACCAGAAACAATCATTGTAAATACAAATGGAAAAACGATAGATAAAGCAATGTAAGATAATACTCTTCTCAAGCTTAATAATTCTCGAAAAGTCTTCTGAAAAATTATGAAGAGACCAAAACTGCGTTTGCCATCCTTTTTCCTTCTCTTACGCTTTGAATCAATCTCCATTGGAACGATTGCAGAAATATCTGGTTGTGTAATTTCTTCCATTATTTTGACCTCCTAGTTAATCTTCCAAAGATGCCTTTCTGCTCATCTTGAAACTCCTCTAATATTTTATCCTCATACAGAAAGTCTGAACCGTATCGTTTAGAAATTACATTAATGAAAACTTCTTCCAATGTTACTTCTAAAGGTCCGAATTGTTGTAATATTGCCCCATTTCTTTTCAGAATTTCAGGTAACCATGCGTAAACAGAATCGATGAAATCACTAGTGAAGATAATAACATTATTATGATCCATGAAAATTTGACTAGTAACACCCATGTTGAACAGATCTTGCATAACTTGTTCTGGATTTGAACATTCTAAAGAGAACTGCCCAGTAGAGAATTCTTTTCTCATTTCTCTTAGTGTGATTCCTTGAAGACCAATTTTCCCTTTAACAATAATAGTTACTCGAGAGACAAGCTTTTCAATTTCAGTAAGAATGTGACCGCTTACGAAGATACTTGTTCCGAGAATATCAGCTAGTTCTTTTATTGTGTTAACTAGTTTGAATCGCGATTCGGGATCTAGACCTGCCGTACTTTCATCAAGAATTGCTAATCGTGGGTGATGCATTAAGGCTTGAGCAACTGCTAATTTAGCTTTCATTCCAGTTGAAAATGCTACCGGAAGACGATGCCCATGTTGGGTCATCTCGAGAATATGCAAGAATTCCTTAGCTCGTTCTTTTGCTAGTGTTTTTTCTAGTCCATGCAATTGTCCCATATAAACTAGGTATTTGTAAGCTGACATGGTTTTCCAGAATTTTGGATTTGCAATAGCAACACCAAGTTGTTTGTTTGCTGCAGGAGAACCAATTGGTTTCCCAAAAATATATCCTTTCCCGGCAGTAGGTCGAATTGTCCCTGCAATCATAAGCATGGAAGTAGTCTTTCCGGCTCCATTTGGACCAAGATATCCATGTACTTCTCCTTCCTTTACTTCAAGGTTAATGCCGTCAACTGCTTTCACAAGATTATATCCTCTACCAAAATGTTTCTTCAAGCCTACAGTTTGGATGGCTAATTCTTCCTTGATTTCAACTTCTTCAATTTCTTCATCTATTTTTTTAGGTTCTACATGGTAAGCATTAACGTCTGTCATTGTTTCATCACACTCCTCCTCTATCTGGACCGAAGTCCGTTAAGTCTTCTTTCCGTTTAAATCTGAAGAATAACTTCAATCCAATAAAACCAACAGTTAGTACTCCCATTGCAATCCATACTAATAGCAGCCCACTACCTCTATCAATTAAAACTATCATGTTAGTAAAAGCACTTATACCATTTCGATCACTAACTGAAATAGTTAGATTGTGCTCACCACCGCTCAAGAAAATTTCTGCTTCTGAAGTGAACACAGTTGATACTACTTCATGATCAATAAAGATTTTAGACATTACATCCTCAGCATTACTGCTCCACTCAAGGTAATATTGTCCAACTCCTTGTTGGATAACCTGGAAATCTGTAATTGTGACAGCAAATTCATTATCTATAGCTCTAATTCGTCCACTAAGATCACAAAGAACTAAATTTCCATCTAGTGTTCCATTAAGTTCTTCAAGAATTATTGAATCATAGACAACATCTGTTATTTCCTTCCAAACTCCGCCTTCTTCTGAAATATCTAATATTATTGTCTTAAATTCACCTTCTGGAGTTACTAAAGAGACAAGAATTTCTGCTTGGCCATCACCTGTTACATCACCAATTGTTCGAGTATAACCTGCAGGTAAAAGTGGAGGATGTGAATATTCATCTCTCTCAATGTTTACAAATTCATATAATATAACAGCTTCTGCTGGAATTTTTGTGACATCAATAATTTCTATAGCCATTCCTTGGGCAATATCATCTTCGTTGTGCTTGCCAATTGAAAAACCAGTTACGATTTCAGGGATTCCATCAGAGTTTATATCTTCATAAACATCCACAAAGCTATCAGCTCCTAATCTGAAGAGTTGATCGACAAGCCAATACCAGCGATCATATTCCGGTCTAAAGGGTGAATAAAAGCTTAAGACACTACCAGTAATTCCATCAATAATGTAGGTTCCTTCCATAAAATCTTCGCTACCAAAAGGACGGTAAAGTAAATGATCATTTGTTAAATCTAAATTAAAATCAGCAACAAAGAATTGAATATTGAATTGAGTACTTTCACCTAGAATTTCATGATCCAAAGTCCCAGTGACAAGATCGATAAAAGCTGTATATTGTTTATCATTTTTATTAATGGTAAAAATAGCGAATAATTCATTCTGAGCCCAATTTATGTGGATTTCTAAATTTTGCTCATCAATCCAACCAAGTGGATTAAACCATGACCACAATACTGTTGTGAAATTATCAGAATCAACTAATTGTACTTGCCCATCACCTAGAATTACAAAATCATCTGTGGTATTTCCTTGTATGTTCCCAACACCGGAAATAAGTGGTGTATATGGAATCCAATTTCTAAAATGTGGAGCAAAAGGCGGCGCTACACGAGTAATATTCCAGATTCGTGCCCCATCAAAACCACTCCTACAATAAATGAAACCTCTTTGACATCCAACTAAAATATCTTGAATTTCATCATTGTTTTGATCAGCAATAGGAGATATTGAAGTTAATCTTATTTCCTCTCGAGAGTATACCCCTGAACCATTAGCAGGTAATGATTCCCAAACAATGGCTCCAGTAGCACCGTCTAGTAATTTGACTTTTGAAACATTAACTAGGTTAAATTCCCAATTATCATATTCTTGCTGAGCAAGCCATAAATCAGGAATTGAATCATTAGTAATATCTTCGGCTTGCAGAATGCTTAAGTATCCTCCACCTACTAATTCTCGATCTTCATAATCTATTTCATGATCCCAAATTGTTTCGCCGGAATCGCCACTAATCATAGTAATCCTTGGTATACGGAATCGACTAGTACTATGCTGGTCAAGATAATAGTATTCTTTTCTAAGAATATCAATGGTTGAATCGGAATTAACATCAAAATAGGGTTCGATTTTTACTTTTGCTGATTTTATTTGACTCCAGAGTAAATCTCCGGTATCTCCATCTAGGAGATATAAACCGTTTCCCGCTAGATAGATAAGCACTTCTTCCTCTGTTGATCCTTGATAATCTCTAACGAAGAACGCATGATTACCACTAAATGGATATTGGTCATCTGAGGTATCTCCAAAGTTTAACTGAAAATCGCTTTCAGAAGATAACACTGTGAGATTCCATTGAGCTATCAAAGAGTTGTTGAATAGAGCGTACACTTCTATTGTTCTCTCAAATTGTGAAGAGCCCATGATTCCTGTAGGAATAATCATTTTAGTATAAGTTCCATTACCTTCAGTCGCTACACTTGTAGCAATACTTCTAACATCTTCAATATTGACAGAAGATAAGCTCCAATCAACATAAAGGTCATTCATTCCAAGATTTAAGAGTGAAAGAGTGAGATTACTAAAAACAGCATCTGAACGTGCTGCAGTTAGAACTTTTGTCAATCCAAAATCATCGACAACATCAATTGACAGGGGATTATAGAAATCTTTGCTGCCAAAAGAAGCTTGATCAGTTTCTGGACCTGTTCTACTATAAGCAAGCACTCGATCAATTAGTCCACCTGAAACGACATCATAAATTGCACAATAGCCGTTCTCATCTGTAGTGAGAATATCTTTCTTACCATCTCCATTCATGTCAAAACACTTGCGAACATCATACACATTGCGTTTAAAAGTAAATTCAGTACCAGATGTCTGATCAATGTATTTCGCTTCCATTGCTGCTTCAATTTCCCAGATAATTGAACCATCTTCTCCACTGAGAAGCATTAACTCCCCATCTTGTGAACCTATTACAATATCATCATATCCGTCCGAATCTACATCATCATCCATTAATTCAGAATTCCAGACATCATTAGAAGCACTTTGTTGCCATAATACTGAACCATCTTCTGCATCCAAGGCAAAGACTGATTTATATGATGAAACTAACACATCTCTAGTTCCATCTCCAGAAATGTCTTCTATGAGCAAACCAGACCAAGTTCGCGTTTCTTGTTGTGAAAAACCTAAACCTTCTTGCCAAACGGTCTCTGTTGGTCGATAGGACCAGATGATTTCTCCTGTTAATCCATTTAACATTTCAGTATTGTTAAATTGTTGATTATCAACTGTTACTAGAACTTCTTTATTACTATCACCAGTTAAATCTTCAACTGGAGTAATACTTAGTATAGCTCCCGGTGTAGGATGAGTCCAATAGATATTACCAGTTTCTACTTGTATTTTTGTTAATCCAATTTCTGTTCCAATGTAAACAATTTGCACTAATTCACTATCAGTATTAAAATCAATTATAGGAGAAGTAGTTAAGTCTCCAGTTAATCCAGAAGTGGAACTCCAGAGTAAACCATTCTCTGCATTCGGAGATAAAACTCCGGTACCTTCGGTATAATCACTCGAGAGAATAGTGGAGCTTGAGTTAGGACTTGACACTAACATGCTCAAAAACAACGAATTTAGGGGGGTAGCTAGGATTATAAATATAATAACATATGATTTAATTTTTGAAAACATAGTTTATTTCCTTCCTCAGGCTCCAGTTCATAAATTCCACTCGTATGAATTGGTTTTTTTGTTGATTATAAGGTCAACACAGAACAAATAGTAAAGAACTTTAAAATAGCTTCAGATTAAGGCAAAAGAGAAAAGAAAAAAAGAAAAAAGTGGAAATTAAATTTCACTTCTTCTTACGTTTGATGAAAATAGCAATTAAAGCAGTTGAAAGAAGACCACCAATAGCTGCGAAAGTAGCAAAGTTTGCTGAAGCTGCTTTCATACCGCCTAAAGCAATAACAACTTTCATATCTGTTTCAGCGGTAAATTCGTCTATTGTTATTTTATCTCTATAAATAAATTCGTAATGATCTAAAACACCTTCTTGTGTGTACTCTAATTCAAGAGAGATAAAGTATTCTTCATATGCATAATAGATATTGTCAGTACCATTCCATTGAGCTGTCTTAATGTAACCTCCAAGATCAAATTCAAAGGTCCATTTTCGTTTTGTGTCTGTGAATTGACTAACTGCAGAACTTAGTTTATTTCTACCCATAATTTTTATTGAAAATGCTCCAAGAACATCTCCGAGAGTATAATTATGAGTAATTGGTAGATATGGATCTGCTAATGTATCTAGAAGCTCAGTGCCATTACACATATCTGTGAAGCCTGCGTTTAAAACTGGCCAATTGGGTTCGAGTAGATAGCGATTATTTATATTAATGCCTGCATCGAAACTATCGCAAACTGAAATATTGTTAACATAGTCCCAGACATAATTCACACTGAAGAAATCATCGTAATCCATTTCATCGTCTTCGAAATCTTCTGCGGCATAATCCCTATTATTGATGAAACCATTGCTACTAGAAGTTGTCCATATAGTATCATATTCGAGATTTAAGACATCAATAGCTGTAATATTGTATTCAGTTTCACCTGATATAATTGTCTCAACGTTTGAACCTAAACCTTCTTCTTCATCAAAAGTTTTTGTTATTATTGTTGTGTTGGTACCCCAAAGATAAATGTCGCCTGCACCCCAACCTGGTGCAACAGCTTGTGCAGCTGCGATATTACTACCTAATATAATAGCTGCGATTGTACTAATCAACATAAAAATCCTTATTTTTTTGCTCATGAGCATATCACCTAAATGCTAACTAGATTAAGATGGCATCCTCATATAAGAATTCCTAACATGACATATTTAAAGTAAAATAAAAGAAAAAAAGTAGAAAAAAGGAAGAAACAAGAGATTAATTCTTTCTCTTATTCATCCATTTTACACCGATAACCATACATGCTATCGCAGGAATCACCATCAAATAAGCTAATGGGGAAGTTTCAGTTGCAATATATGCACCAAAATTGAAGTAAAAGTGATATTTAATGTTGTACATACTGTCCTCATATGTTTCTTGTGTTTCTCCACTATCTTCATGGTATAGGAGAACTCCATTAGCATTAAATTCTAGAACAGCTTTTTCGGTTCGGACTTCATAGTTATAGTAATTGTTGTAACCAGCGGTTGAATTGAATCTGCCTGTTTTTTGAACATTTGAGTAATCAAAGTCGAAAGTCCATCTATGTGTTGAGGGTGTGAATTGTAATTTAGCTTCTGCTAAGGAATTTTTGCCCATTATAGTATAGGAAGTAGCATCATTTAGTACGTCATTCAAGGTAAAATTATGGGTGATTGGTAGATATGGATCAGCGAGAGTATCTAGTATCGTGCTGCCATTGAATTCTTCATTCAATTTACTATTAACTGCTGTCCAATTTGGTTCTACTAATAACTCAAACGGAATTGAAAAACTGAATGATTCCATCACTGTAATGTTGTGCTCATAGTCCCAAACATAGGATACAGAGAACATACTTCCAAGAGAGATTGGTCCAACAAGAACTTGCACATCATAAGAATATGTACCGGAGCCACCAAATGGTCCAAGCACATCATAATCATAAGTTAGAGTGCTATTATCTACATCAGTTAGATTATAGGTGAATATTTGTCCTGATCTGGATTCAATAAGTTGTTCTGTACCTGTTTCATAATCAACTGTGTTGATGATTATCGTATCTTCTGTAGCCCATGTAAACATGCTTCCATCAACCCATGGTGCTTCAGCAGCATTAGCATAGGTAAAGGTGCTACATAGAAGAATCATTGATACAAAAGATAGAACAAAAATTAGTTTGCTTTTAGTTTTCATTTGAATCACCTTTTCCTCCTAGTTGATTTTCGTTTAGCAATTCGAACCACAGCCACAATTAATAGAAATCCTGGAATAGCCATCCAATAAGCAAAATTACTGGTAAGAGATTCGAGATCTCCAAAAACTGTGAGGAACTCCAAGTAAACACTAGCTCCTAAGTCATTCACAATAGAAAGAAAATCATTTTTCATAAGTGCTCTTTGTAAAACTCCACCTTTTGAGTAACTCAACTCATATGTGAAAATTGCATTTGGAAAAGGATAATACTCATCATATCCTAAAGTCCCATTAAAAACGTCATTATAAACGACATTTGACAAATCAAATGTGAGACTCCATTCAGTGGTATCAGATTTCATTTGTTTCTTTGCATCGGCAAGATTATCTTTACCCATGATAGTATATGAAATTGAATTTAAGAAATCTCCAAGTGTAATATTATGGATTATTGGTTGATAAGGATCTGCTACAGTAGCTACGATTTCCGTTTCATTGAACATATCAGCATAAGCAGTATTGAGTGTAGCCCAATCTGGTTCAATTAAAAACCAGGCAATCATTGGAATGCCAAAAGTAACTAATTTTGTGCTATTAGTACCATAGTCCCATTCGTAATCAATAGATAAAAATGAATTGATATTATCATGGTAAGTACTAACGTAATCATCCATTGTGAAATCATAACCAGGATTTCCGTCTGGTCCAGAAGTATCAGTACTAATAGCCCAATACCTACCAGATAGTAAATTGATTTCAGTGACATTGTGTGTAAAAGCATTAACAATTTT
>DAOVHJ010000339.1 GCA_030671945.1 Candidatus Heimdallarchaeota archaeon | reverse complement strand
TTGTTCAAGAGTTTAATATTCAAAAAGTAATCTATGATATTTGTCTTATTGATAATTTTCTTTATGTTACCAGTGGTGGCGATTTTCACATTTATGATGTTGAAGATGCTAGTTCTCCGACTCTTCTTGGCAGTTTATCCGGAAAAAAACTTTATCATGCGCCAATTGGAATTCATGAATCTTACGCTTTCCTTGGTTCTCATTTTGATGGGTATTTTGTACTTGATATTTCTAATCCAGCAAATCCATTTATGGTTAAAAATTGCACAGATTTCTCTATTACTGGAATTCATATTGAGGGATCAATTGCTTATACTCTTACAGGACCTACTGATATCATGTATTCTGGGAGAAACTTTACTATTTTCAGACTTACAGATTCCTATGATCTTGAAGAGATAAACCGTTTTAACGTTTCCGAAAATATTCGAGATTTCATTTTTTCAGATGGGTACGCTTACATGCAATCTTATGATAATGATTTTCTTGTTTTAAAAGCAACTAATTTTAATCATCTCGAGTATGTTTATCAAGCTAACGAAGAGGATTTAGATGCCGAAGGTTTTACAATTATCGGATTTGATTTCTATCTTGCAGCTGGAGCTGAAGGATTAATAATCTATCAAGTTTACTACCCACCGATTACTATTTCTTTGAATCAATCTGCTTTTCTAATCTTTTTTGTAGGTGTTTCTGCTTTCCTGATTTTTCTTAAAAGAAAACGAAGATAAGAAAATCCAGTTTTTTTGTTTTATTTCCTTTGAAATGTTGATTGTATCCAAATCCTTTTTTATCTAACGGCAATTCATTTTACAGTACATTTTTAGGAGATAGTTAGACGACTACTGATGAGATTGTAGAAGACATTCCAGATGCTTCCAAAAAAGAAAAGAAAGAAGATCTTCATCTCAATGGCAACAAAAGAGGTGTTCTCTGGTTAATTTCTATGTTTTCTACAGCGAACATCAGCATCTTCATGCAATTTTATTCTGCTTTTGCTTTAATTTACGGTGTCTCTAAAGCAGCCATTGGTTTCATAACATCAATACGTAATTTGATTAGTGGTTTGTTCCAAGGTACCTTTGGTCGCCTTTCAGATAAAATAGGTAGAAAGAATATTCTTATCTTTGGCTTTATTCTCAGTTTTCTAATTCCCATTCCGCTCATTTTCTTTCGTGAACTACAATGGCTTTTAATCCTAATTTCTGTTATTCAAGCACTTTCTGTAAGTATTATTATCCCCTCTTGGAATGCTGTTCTAGGAGATATTACTCAACCTAGTTCCAGAGCTACTTTTATTGGCAGAATTACTTCAGTAGCTCGTATATTTTCTGTTGTATTGACTCTTGGTCTTGCTGGTTTCTTTGCTATTATTGAGAGTAGATATGAAAATGTCCTTACTATTTTCGGTCAAGTCCATTATATTGGTAATAATACTCAATTTGGTATTGTTTGGATAATGGCTTCGTTTAACGCCTTACTCTGCATTGTCTTGATATTCTTTATGAAAGAAACTCATGTTGTTTCAGAAGAAAAACGAAATGAGATCCCTAAAATGTGGGTTTCACTGAAAGACAAAAGTTTTCGGAAATTCCTCATTATCAACTCGATTTATGGAATTACCATGTCAATCATCTGGCCAATTAATCCCATAGTCATAACAGATGAGAATCTCCTTAATCTTGGTGATAGTTTTTCAAAATTAGCTGTTCTGACTTCTGCTTTTGCTGTTTTCATTGGATTAACAACAATAATTGGTGGTAAAATCTGCGATAAGATTGGTCGCAAACCTACTATTATCATTTCTATTGCAATTCTCATTTTCTTCCCGGTGAGTATGATTCCGGCAGTCGCTACTAATAGTTGGGGTTTACTCCTCCTTTCTCGACTGGTTGGTGGAGTGGGAACTGGTTTAAACCTTGTAGCAATAAATGCCTATACTCTCGATATGGCTCCTGGTGATTTGATGGGTGCATATAGTGGTATGCGAGAAATGTTTTATGGTATTGCTACTTTTATTGGTTCACTTGTTTCAGGTTTCATTGTTGAGGCATTAGAGGCAAAATTCGCATCTTTAGGTTATGCCGTGCCTATTCGAGCAGCAATAATCACAATGTGTATAGGAACTACCATTATTCGAGTAATGGCTGCTACGGGGTATCTTTTCATAGATAAGATTCCTGTTACGAGAGATTAGCAGAGATTAGAAATTCTTTTTTAGCTTCAATACTTTGAATTGGTAAGCTACTATCGGAGAGTTCCTGTGAAAAATTGTCTGATGAGATATCAAAGTTACAGAGCAATTCAACTGCTGGGATTGCTGAATATTCAAATGAAACATTGGAGAAGAACGAATCAGAAGACGTAATTGAAGAAAAAAGACCAAAACAAAAAAAGCTCTTTTGGTTGATCTCCACTGGCAGCAATAGCTCTGATTTAATCTTATTGAATTTCTTCCAATATTTTGCAGCTAATATTGTTTCTCTAGGTATTTTGGGATATTTAACTGCTATTCGCAATTTATCGAAAGCACTTTTTCAAGAGGCTTTTGGTCGGCTCAGTGATAGAAGAGGAAGAAAAATATTTCTTATTATAGG
>DAOVHJ010000243.1 GCA_030671945.1 Candidatus Heimdallarchaeota archaeon | reverse complement strand
GATTTTGTCCTAATTGCTCTACAAATATACCAATTGAAGGAATTGTGCCGATAGTTGAGCAATTAAAATGATTGTTGAATTAATTCTTTGCTTTTCTGAAGGCTCGAATTATAATGAATATAAACACTAGTGCGTTTGTTCCTACGACACCATAAATCAACCACATATAGTTGTAATTAATCGTTTCTGCAGATATTTCTGATGAATTAACATAAATGTTCATTTCTTCAACATCTGATGTAACATTGAAACCACCTTGAGTGAGTTCATCTTTAGTTAAATTAAGCCAGACGCCAAATGCTTCAGTTAGACCACTTCTTATTGTATTGTCTGGATTCAGTGTATGTGTGTCTGTATAACCGATTAACTCTGAAGTTTTTATAAGAATGTTTTTCGATGACCAATAATCGAGGGCGACGGGATCAATCCCAGCGATCAAGATATTTACGCGAGTTGCTTCTCGATAGCTTGTTGACGGACCTGCAGAAAGTGAATTTGCAGGATTAGCATTTATCCATTTAGCATCTATTATATTCAGAATTGGTAATCCAAATTCAACCATTAATGTCCCCATCCCACCAGTAGCAATTTTTTGGTGAGAATTTGTTAATGCTTGGGTTGGTACTCCCATGTAGTTTTTTATTGTAGCAGTAACTCCATACGATCCATGGGATTTTAGAACTGGCAAGTTAATCACTTTCAGTTTTTCTTCATAATGGGTCCCATTCCAAATGCCATTTTTGAAACTAACTTTAGTACCATAATCCGTCTCAAATTTTGGATATGAAACATAGATTCCTGTATCAGGATCAACTGTATCATACACCACATACCCGTCATCCATGTCACCATTAGAAAACTCTTGAACTTGAGAAAAACGTATGGCATCCCAGAGAAACGTTGAAACATCATAGTCATTTGAAAAATAATCTACAACATCCTGGGAGGATTGTGACTGATCTTCAGCATTTGTACTAAGCCTTTCCAAAGCACCGCTCCCTTGACCATTATCTGCAACAATAATTTCTCCAGTGAAACCGTCTGGATGATTAACAATTGCTTGGATGAGTTCCTTTAACATGTCAGTATTCGTTCCACCTCGCATGGACCATTGTGCATTAACTTTGAGTAAAATGACATCTGACGAAGCTATCAATCCAGATGGTCCCTGGTTTACAGCAGAAGTACTTGATTGATAAAAATTAAGTCCCTCAGAACCCATGAGATCGATTAAATTCTGGATATGAGCCATTTCACGACCATTCACAACGAAAATATCAGAACTAAAAGGTGAACTACTCTCTGTTCCAATAATATTCAAACCAACTTCCTCTACTGCTGTAGTTGCTTGTAAATAAATTCCTCCTAAAAGAGGAGCAATAATTAGTATTGCTATTATTGCTTTCTTACTGCGTGCAAACATATTTCTAGTTTTTAGTCTGAAAGCTGAAAACGATAGTAGTGGCACAATTGAACTAAATGCTAAAGACATATTTTTCAATGCTGCTTTTTGACATGGATAAATAATTCGTGTTGGTTTTGTTCCAGTTCTGAAAAGAAACCAGAGGAGATTCAGGAAACCAAAGATAAACAAACCATTCAGAAATAACTTCTTCTTTGATGGTTTTTTATGAAAAAAAGAAGAATCATAACAATCAATTTTTTTCTTTGCTTGGTCATGACTTGAATCATTCATTGTAAGTAGATTAAGACTTGATTCTTTCCTAAATATTTTCTGCTTTAGAAAAATGACTTGACTGCTATACTTTATCGGCAATTCTAATAATTGCTTCAGCTAAGAAAAGAAATGCTTCTTCTAAATTCTCTCCAGATTCTTCACTAGTTTCAATATATATAACATCAATTCCAGTTTTTTCTTTGATCCTTCGGCAATATTCTTTTCCAAGTTCTTTCCGAACAATCTCTTTACTTTCTTTTCCTTCCCGTAAATTCGCTCTATTTCCACAAATAATCATTGGTACCCTACCAACTCTTTTCCAAAGTTCCTCCAACCATTTTGGCAAGTTTTGGAAGCTGCTAGGATTTGTAACATCAAAGACAAGAAACGCTCCTTTCGATTCTCGATAGAAGTACGGCCTAGCTGAATCAAACTCTTCCTTTGATCCAAGATCCCAAATTTGAAATGCAACTTTTACTTCTTCAGTTTCTACTCTTTTAATTGCAAATGTTAAGCCTTTATCATCAAATGCGGTAAAATCTTGATTGTAGCCAAAATAGTTCTTTCTTAGTATTTCTTTCCCTACATCTTCATCTCCAATAAGGACTATTTTGTAAACTTCACCTTCATTTTTTTGATTCTTCTTCATCTTATATTCTCCATATTATACAAAAAAAATATGTTTTTCATAATACAAAAATCATTGCTAATTTAATTTAAATCCAAAATGAATAGAATTTAGCTGTTTTCGATTCACTTCTTTTTTACATTCTATTCTTTTTTTCATTATTTATTAATCGCTTTGTTTTAGAAGATAATTAATAACTATTTGATTAAAGATCTCTTTTTGAGTGATAAAGCAATCATGATTACTGTTGGGGATAATTGCTAGCACTGAATTTGGCATTAATTTGTACATTGCTGTTGCTTCAGAAATTGGAATATATTCATCACGATCACCGAGTAATATTAGTGAAGGGGTTTGTATTTCTTTGACTTTCTCTTCTGGAAATTCTGCAGGATCAAACCACATTTCAGAGATATTTAGTAGCAGTGTCTTCCAATAATCTTTACCATGAGTGGCAGTTTGTTCTTTTAGCATCTTTACCATCCAATCAAGTGTTTTTTCTAGCTTCTCAAAATCAACTTTCCCAGCACCTTCAATTCCAAGTTCTTTAAATCCATCAATCATTTCCTGGGTTTGGTTAATCATTGTTCCACCAAGAACCATTGCTTTAACTAACTCTGGATAGTGTAACCCCATCTCTAATCCGATTTGCCCTCCATCACTCCAACCACATAGTAGGACTTTATCTAATTTCAACTCTTTAATTAATGCTGCGAAATCATCAGCCATTAATTTGTAACGAAACTTCCCTTCTGGATTTGTTGTTTTTCCTTGTCCTCGGCAATCAACTGCTATTACTCTGAAATGTTTGGAGAAAACTGGCAGTTGTTTTTCCCACATTTGTATCGAACTGATTCCACCATGAATTAGAATTAGAGGATAACCGGAACCATATTCCTCATAATACATCTTGATACCATTTACTTCTACATATTTACCTTCTATTCGCTTAAAATCACTTTCACTCATTTTAATCATCCAAAGAAAACCATGTAGTTTATATTTTTAAGAGAAATAAAATTTTCTCATAATAGAAAGTTGTTAGTAAAATTAGTTTAAATTGAAAAATCACATTTTTCAGCTCAAGATTTTTATAATTTGTAGTGTATCTAATTTAAGATAAAATTGAGGGTAAGTTATGCCACATAAAGTTCTTCGTTTTCTCTGGATGTTGTTCATTGGTTGGTGGGCATCAATTTTTTGGTTTTTGATTGGATATTTGCTTATAGCATTAGTAGTTACTAGACAAACAGGTTTTTGGATCTTTCAACGAATGGGATTTGTTTTTTCACTCCAAGAACCTTTGGAAAGAGAAATTATTTTTCATAAAAAAATCGTGACCTATATTTGGTTCTACCTTCTAGGTTGGTTTCTAGGACCTGCAGCAATTTTAATAGCATTCGCTTTGTCATTTTTACTGGTAACTTTCAGCTACACAGAAAAAATGGTCGCAGGAGTAGACGTGATCGTTATTGCAGATTAATTGCCAAAAAGTAGTAAAGTAGAGGATCCATTCAATAACTGAAGCAATATTGATTTACAAGTTTGGCAACGATTATTGTTATCAGCCAAAATTGACTCTCCCTAAATACTATTGTTGTTATCATATGTCAAGAAATAAAACTTTCTTGCGAACCATGAAATCTTAAACATTCATTTATTTCTCAATTTCTTCAAGTAATGCTTGAAGACTTGCATGACCTCGAGTATTTACTATTTGATCAAGTGCCCAATTCGCGGATACTCGAACAATCTCACTTTTATCATTGTCTTTAGCATAAATCAGAGCTGCAACAACATCATCATTAGAACTAAACAAAGCAAAAGTTTCAGCAAACACTGATCGAACATTTTCATCTTTGTCTTTTTTGAAAGCGCTAATCATTGATGGCACTGCTTCTTCTGCACCCATTTCTCCAAGATTCATGGCTGCTTTGCTTCTAGTTTCAGGATTTAAATCCCTGAGTTGCCTTGTTAATGTGTTAATACTTTTGCTCATACTCATACATTCCTAAATTGAGTAATAAACTACCCACTAATGAATTAGTGAATTACTATTAGATTCTTTCTAAAAAAGTATTATTCTCTTAATTTTTTTTCTAAAAGTCGTTATATAAGTGATTGACGTCGCTTATTCTAGTGATGTATTATGGAACACAATCCTATGACTAATTGGTTTATTCGAGACAAGAAACCACTAAATGATAACGCTATCTTTGAGAATTTAACTCGAGTGATTTTTCAAGGT
>DAOVHJ010000261.1 GCA_030671945.1 Candidatus Heimdallarchaeota archaeon | reverse complement strand
TATTTATCCAAGAATTTAGGTTTAGGTTGATACATACCAAGTGATTGATCTTCAAAAAACTCTACCTCTATTGGACCTATACCTAATTCCATTGTTGTCTTTTTTTTGTCACGAGAAATGAGGTCTCGTTTTTTTAAGACAAAAGCAGTTCCTAAAGTTGGGTGTCCTGCAAACTTTAATTCTATTCTTGGAGTAAATATTCTTACTTTTACAGAACAAGATTCAATTTCTGATTTAAGAATAAATGTTGTTTCTGAGAAATTCAATTCTAGAGCGATTCCTTGCATTTCCTCATCTGTTATACTTAGATTAGCATCTTTATCCCAAAAAGTCGCTAATTGATTACCCGAAAATTGATTTCTCTCATCAATAAACACACTAGTCTGAATATATGGATACTTTCTCATCTTTATCAAATCATTATTGGATAGATTTAATATAATTAATTCTTTCACTCTCAATAATTAGTTCTCTCATTAAACTGAAATACTAGTTTGGTCATTCATTAATGGGTTGTGAAATTATCTTGTTGAAGCAAACACCGGATGGCATTAAAAGTGCAGCAATGGATTTCGATAATGCTATCGAAAAAATGAATGTAGACGAATTAGTTGAATTTTTCACTGATGACAGTGAAATCATTATCTTAGGTGACGTTCTAAAAGGAAAGGCTGGTGCAAGAAAATTTTTCGATTGGTTGTTTGCTAATGTTATTAAAATAAAATTTGAATCTGTAAATATAATGGTCGAAAATGATGTCTTTTTTGAAGAATTCATAGTTAAAGCAAAACTTCCAGATGGAACTAGTGTTGTATCTAATCAAGCAGAAGTCATTGTTTATGAAAATTATAAAATTAAAAGTGTTAGGCTCTATTTTGATAGACTTGATTTTGCTAATGCCATTGCTACAGATTTTATTAGTAAAGGAATAATTAAGACAATTATAAAGAGATCACTCAAAGGACTTAGGGAATAATTAAGACAATTCCTTAAATTATTTTGCGACTCCTTCTGATGCTTCCTCAGTAACTATGTTTGCTGACGTATAATCTGTATCTAATAATGGATCAGGCATAGTACTTTCTTTGTCAGCTAATTTTGATGGATCAATTACTTCACCTTGATCTTTTGCTTCTCTTTCTTTTGCAACAAGAGGCATCAGCAAAATAACAGGAATCATTCCAACAATATAAACAAAAGTAGTAATGATGAAACATAAATTGAAATTGTTGTTTGCACCTACAATGAAACCTCCAATAACCGCAGAAGCATTCCAGAACAATCCCCATGCAATTGCTTCTATTGAATTCCAAATACCTCGACGTTTCTTCGGAATTACATCCATCAAAATTGATCTGCTTAATGGTTGTCCTGCATTCATGAATGAGCCACGTAAGATAAAGAATGGAACTAAAACAGCAAATGGTGGATAGATTGCTATTATTAATAAACAGAAAGTAGCAATGAATTGAACTATAAATATAGTTTGAACTCGTCCTAACCTTAAGGATATTTTCTGAGAGCCCAAACCTAATAGTCCCGTTGCTAATGATGTCGCTCCCATAATAACATTTAACCAAACTGGCGAAATGAGATATCTTTCCGTAAAGAATACTGGGAAGAATTTTATTGACATTCCAGCTCCTATTCCAACTAATAGGTTTGATGAAACTAAAAGAATGGGTATAAGTTTCGCAGCTTTTCCCGAATCAACTTTAAGAGCAAGTCTACTCTTTTGTTCTCCTACTTCTTCTGTTACTTCCTCAGCTATTTCCTCACTCTCTTTTCCTAGACTTCTTTCGTCTTTGAATATGAATAGAATGACAATTGCTATCATACTAACGGCAAATCCAACATACATTACGTTCTTTAGGGTTCCTAAATCCCACTCATTTCCAATAATGGCAAACAAAATGGCTGCAAATAATGGTCCAGCTGCCATAGCAAATTGTCTTACTAGGTGCGCCCAAGAATAGATTTTTGATCTATATCCGGAAGCAACGGAATCTGCAAATAATGCCTCTAAAGAGGGACGAGTAAGGGCATTGAATAACCCTAATAGGAATAATGCTATGAAAATATAGAGAAAAGAATTTCCAAAAGCAATAAAAGCTAAACCTATAACTCCAATAACTCCTGCGATTTTTAGTAGAATATCTCTTCTAAATTTATCAGCAAAATAACCCGCGGGAAAGACAAAAAGAGTCATGGTGATACCTGATGCTGCTGAAGTAAGTCCTAACACTACACTTTGACTTAGACCAAATAATCCACCTGCTTCACCAGCAAAAATATAGATGTACATGCTTAATGCTGTACCCATCCAAATACCTCTGCCAAGGGAATTGAACAAATAGAAACTAAAGATAAGTTTGACATTGTAGTTCATGGATCGAATAATGTCTCGAGTAGAGGTTTTAGAATTCAATTCTATATTCATATCAAGTATCGCGCCATTACTTATTATGCTGTTAAAACATTCAAAAATGTTTAATCATTAAAAATATATTGAACACTTTTAATATTCTCCTTTAGGAAAATAATATAGCCATTTACATTACTAATAATTTATTAGTCAATTTAAATAAGTAAAGATAATAGTAGAATAATAAGCAATGGGGTTTCCTAATGACACTAGATAAGCTAGAAGACAAATTTGTTGCGGTTGTAGAAGATGTCCTACCATCAGTTGTTAGTGTGTACACGACAATTATGACTCGAATTGACCTTTTTAGAGTGGCGCCAGTTCAAGGAATGGGCTCTGGGGTCATTGTAGAAGAAGATGGTATAATAATTACTAATGCTCATGTTGTACGGAATGCTCAGAAAATAGGCATACAACTTCACGGTGGGAAGAAGATGGATGCAAAAGTCATAGGTATGATGAGGGGATTAGATATTGCAGTTCTTGAGCTTAAGGAAAAGGATTTGGATCCAATAACTATCGGCAATTCATCGGATTTAAAAGTTGGACAATTTGCAATTGCTGTAGGAAATCCATTGGGTTTGGGTGAAAGTGTTACTTTTGGATTAGTTAGCGCACTAAACAGAAGCATTAGTGCTCAAAATGCTCAATTAGAAGGACTCATCCAAACAACTGCTGAAATCAATCCAGGCAATTCTGGAGGAGCGCTTGTTAATACAAGCGCTGAATTAATTGGAATTCCCACAGCTGTGATACCTTTCTCACAAGGCATTGGTTTTGCAATTGCTATTGACTCTGTGAAAGGTCTATTGGAAAATTTCCGTGAAACAGGTAGTGTGAATACTCCCTGGATCGGTATAACAGGTTATACAATAGATCCAAGAATAGCAAATTATTATCAATTAACTCATGATAAAGGAGCATTGATTATTCAAGTTCCAGCAGGACCCGCAAAGAAAGCAGGAATCAAACCTGGAGACATTATTATAGGAATAAATGATGAGGAAATTAATTCTATACAAATATTGATTCAAAAAATAGTTAAACGTAGAATTGGCGAAGAATTGAAAGTCAAGTATATAAGAAAAGGTCGAGAATACGAAACATATGTAAAGCTAGACAAAGCCCCTTCATAGAACTCTTTAAGTGTCTCAGTTTTAGTATTTAGTCGCGAAATATGTGCTAGAATAAACTTTAAGTAAGATATTTCGCGATTTAGGTCGGCAGGCTGACAGATATATGAAACCAAGAAGTCTATGTTTCGTTTTCGCAGGAAGCAAAGGTGTAGAATTAGTAAGAGCTTATCCAGAAGTCTTTTCTAAAAAAGAAGCGAATCGATTAATTACTAAATGCATTCCGTATAGTGCCAAAGGTGGCGAGTTCGAACAAATTAACGTTGATAATAGTCATATTGCTTGTTATGTTTTCACTATGGATGTATATCTCAAAGAAAAACTATGTGCGCTTGCTATTGTTTTTGATTCCCCTGATTATAAGAAAGATGTTATCAAAGACTTTTTCGTAGAAACCTTAGCAGATTTATATGATCAAAAATTACTAGATTTCGAGAATCTAGCCAATCTTTTACCAGATATTTACAAAAAGCTTCTCACTTATTTCTATAGATTTGAAGTTAGCTCAACAGTATCCATTGAAATTAATGTCCCCGAAAAAAAGAAGGGACCAGTGAAAGATGATGTCGAGATTATCGTAGAGGATGTTTGGGATGGAGATAGGGATGACGAGGTTGTAGAGGAAGTAGTAGAAGTCGAAGTTGATGGGTAATCTCAATTGAGAAACTTTTTTCTATAAGTATATGCAAGGTAGCAAACAAAATAAAAC
>DAOVHJ010000311.1 GCA_030671945.1 Candidatus Heimdallarchaeota archaeon | reverse complement strand
TATTGAAGAGTCAAAGATTCTAAATGGGAATCAATTTTATCAAATTGCTGAGAATAATAAAAGTATAGAAGTTTTATAGCTTTAATATATAGTGCATTAAAGGGATCTGCTTTAGAGAATTCTTCTGCCTTTGAGATCACTCCTTCTACATCATCGAATTTTCTTTGACTAATTAAAGCATAAGCCTTTGTGTTTAACAATCCAGGATGATACTCATCTTTAGCACAAATTTCGTAGACTTCCTCAAAAGATCCTTGTAAAACAAAGGTACTAGCTGCCATGAATAAAAATTCGGAATTATTAACAATAATTCCTTGTAACTTGTAAATTACAGAAATATTGTCAATAAAATTCTTCAGCTTATCAGCATTTGGATCAGAATTTTTGTGAATAAAAGAAAGAATTACATTACGAAAATTATCATCTAATCGCCAATAATGTATCAATAGTTCATTTGGCCAATTCTTTATGGAGTCCATTTACTCTACCACGTAAACTGTTGTTTATTGTAAAATGAATTAGTATTAAGAGTTTTACGTTACTTGAAAAAAAGAGTGATGAATGCTAATTAATCTTCAATTGGTTTTGGTTTTTAACTCTGTAACATCTCTAATGATTGTAACTACTTTTTTTGATTCACTATCAGTTACTTGAACAGGAATGGCTTGAGACTGGAACCAGCGAACCATGTTTTCAATAGGTAAGTGATACTCAATAGTTACGATTTCATTTTTCTCTATTGATTCTAAACAATGTGAAAGAAAGAAATCAGCTTGTCCTTTCGGAAAAATCTCATCAAATTTTTTCCCAATTGTTTCTGAGCGAGGTTTGTAAAAGAATCGATCATCCACATTAGGAGAAATGAAAAGAATTCTACCTTCCTCATTAACAATCATAATTAAAGCATCAAAAGTCTCAAAGAAATCGTGATAATTACTCATTTCTTTTTGCATTTCCTGTAACTCTGGAATAGATTTCTCTGTTTTATCCACAACAACTTTAGAAGATTCTTGAAGGGTTCCTGTAATAGTTATAATATCACCCTTCATTTTTGCTCTAATATTTGTGTCAATTAAAAATTGCTTGCCTTTCAGTGAGGTTAATAGAAATTGCTTATTATTTATAATTAGAATGCCTTTTTCTTGTATCCTATCAAAAATCTGTATTTCATCTTTGACAATATCAGGATCAACTAACATTTTCATGAAATCAAAATTTGAATCTAGTTCCTCTTTTGTTGCACATTTAAGAAAGATATTTCTTGCTGTTTTATTAAGATTAGAGAATTTACCTATTCTGGTAGAATAAGTGTAAATTAATTCAAAAATACCAATTGGTAAATTATCTAGAAATTTAATGAAATCCCTTTCATTTTTCTCTAATTTCTTACTCATTGAAAATCTCTTCATGAAACAATCATTTTCATAATTTTATATAACAAGAAAACTGAAAAATCTTTCTCAGATATATACAAAAAAAGTAGGAAAAAGGAGGATTAGAATAATCCTAATACTCCAATTTTAATGTTGGATAAGGCAACAAAAACACCAACAATCACTACAAGAGCAATAATTGAGATGATCAATCCTGCTTTATTGTAATTATTTTTACCTTCGCGTTTTCTTGAATTTATTGCAATTAATAATCCAAATATACTTGTAATGAAGAAAAATATTGATAATAGACCAACTAGAGAAAGTGTTAGTGATAACTTGGATTCTCTGAGCTCAGTTCGAGATTTGACTATTTCTTCTTTTGTTTCAGGTTTAATCTCTGGACGCTCAACAATATCAATCCATTCAGCATTATAAAATTGAGTTTCAGCATCTACTTGACCTTTTTGCCACCATTTCACTTCAGGACCAAATCTTGCCCGTCTTACAGGAACAAGATTATTCGTTAAAGTTCTAATAAACCACTCCATCGAACCAATGTATCCAATCTTCTCCCAAAGCCAGTTTATTAGAGAGTAAAAGCCAAGAGTTAATAGAATAACTAAGGCAGTTCCACCCCATTGTAGTTTCGCATAAGCCGTTCCTTTTAGAATAAACGAAGTAAAAGCCCAGACAATGAAGAAGTACCATTGATTATTATAATTTGTAAAAGCTATTGTTCCAAAACGTCTTATGAATTTACTTCGATTAGCAAATTGTTTACTAGCACCACGGAATTCAATTAATCTGAATAATATTGAGTAAAGAATCATACTGAAACCATTTACAGCTAGAAATTGTGCTAACCAGGAAAACTGTGGTATATAACTTGCATAATAAGGCGTCCATTGTCCATGATTGACAATGCTAAAATAGAAATCAATTATTGGTTCAATATCTCCCGTAACCAAAAATCCTGTATTAACAGCCACATTACCTATTACAACGACAACTGTAATTAAACCAGTCAAAAACATCGATAAACCAATTAGAAACAATTTTCGCGGGAAATTTATATCAATTTGCTCCTTAGGTTGAGAAATAATTATTCCTATTATACTACCAATAAATGAAACTGCGAGATATGGAAAGAGCGGTTCAATAGGTGATGCTAAAACATTCAGAAATGGAGCTCTTATAATCTCCCAAAAACTCTCGAAACCAATCCGCGGCGTAGAAATGAGAATTTTCGGTTCTAATACTGTAAAAGGATACCCAGGAACCATTACATCAACTAATAGCCAAATTGGCAATGTGAGGGCAACAACAACAAACGCCATAATTATATAACTTTTAATGAGATTTCTTCTATTCTTCCAACGACCTTTCATTGACAATAACCCATGGATTATTCCATTAACAATAATGCACCAGGCGATTGCGTGTATTGTTTCAAAATGGTTCCACCGCCAAAGAGCTATTGCCCAGTTTGTTGCTGCTGGATTATTCAAATTCAGAAAGAAATCTCCAAGAGCACCCCAATAGCCTGTGAATCCTTCACAAATCATTGCAAATATTAGCAAAACAAATCCACTTATCACTTGCTTTACGATTAAACTTCTTACTGATTTTCCTTTCTCTAAATCTCGATACATTGAAACCATATTACTAGCAGCTGATGCTATTAAGAAGAAGCCAGCTAAACCACCAAAGAATGGAATAATAATCAGAGCAGATAGAGCTATAACAGGTTCTGTGACAATGTTAGCATCAGACATTAATGTATCAGTATCTAGAATATGTTTTACAATGTGAAGAATCACCATAATTATAATCGCAATTCCTCGAGCAAAATCGAGGGTAACGAATCTTCTCGAAGGTCGTTTTAGATGCTACATTGCAAAAGGCTTTTACAAGAATGAAATTCATGTGTACGGTTTTGTTATCACTGCCATTTCAAAAGACTTAATGCAGCCTGATCTAAAGAGCCTCTTTGTCTATGTTGTT
>DAOVHJ010000170.1 GCA_030671945.1 Candidatus Heimdallarchaeota archaeon | reverse complement strand
CACCCGGTATAGTTGGATCAAAGGTGTAGATCTGAGCAGTAAGCGCCGTTGTTAGATTTCTAAAACTAATATCTGGAAAGAGGTCATTTACCATATCAGTGTAATCCTGAGTTACATTATTAATAAAATCAGCACTTAAATTGAAAGTACCAGGTTCATTTGAATTAGAACCGATACTAACTAAACCATCACTGAACCAATTCTTCTCTTCTTGAAGAGTTTGAAAAGTATCATAACGATATGTATAGACAATCATAACAAGACTTGTAATAGCAAGAAAAAGCAATGTGCCACAAATCACTGAAAGAGTTACTCGTCTCCGACCTGTCTTTAGAAAAATTTGAAATAATTGCCATTTGTTTCGTTTTCTGGTTTCAATAGTTGGTTCTAATACAACCTTGTCCATGATTAATAACCAAGTAACTCTAATGAAATCAATTTATAAGAGTTCTACTTAGTCTTGCTATTCTCATTTCGATGAGAAAATGCTCTTATTCAGCAACATTAAGCTTTCAGAAACAAAGTCAAAAAGAATGAGGGAAGAAAAAATAGAGAATATTGATTAGGATCTAAGATGAGTAAATTTTTTCCAATTCTGCTTTTATATCATATTTCAAAAGAATTGCCATCCAAGAAGCGTAATCAAGAGCAAAAAGGATATTTTTACCTTCTAAATCACCAAGTTTATTCATAGTTTCTTCATCAGCTTTTTCGTACAAATCCATGATATATTGATCCCTTTCATTATCGATCTTATCAAAGAATTTCTTGAATGCTTTTTTACCAACTTTTTTATTACCGTATTGTTGTTTCAGCAACAAAAACATCGAATCAAAAATTGGTGAATGAAAATCTTCTTTTTCTTTATTAGCTAATGGAACTTTTAATATGAAAGCATTTGAAGTTCGCATATATAATGTTTCACTTATCAAATCACTTTCATTTTTAGTGGTAATTCTTTTACCTGCTTTAGCGACAAGTTTCGCTTGAATGAGTTTGTGCAAATAACGGTATATGCTTTTATCGGATTTCTCATCGTCAATCTGCTTGAAACTATCACTTAGGTCATGAATTGTCATAGCACCTTTTCGAAGGAATTTTAAAACGTAGTTTAGATTTTCATCATGAAATAACTGGTTCTTTTTCTCATCCTTAATGAAAATCAATTTCGCAGGTTTATAGGTTATTACATCTTGGGAAGACACTATACATCACCACTTTACTCGCAATTAGCAAGCTCCTTTTTCATATCTATTTTAGCAGCTAAAGCAGCCCAACTCGTATAATTCAAACAATATTCTAGTTCTCGCCATTTCAGTTCATTTATTTCCTTAATAGAACTATCTTCTATATTTTTGAATAACTCAACTAGCAAATCATCTCTTTCTTGATCAATCTTAAACAAGAATTTTTGAAAACAATCGCTATCCAGTGTTTTACCATCTAGAACTGGTTTTAGAAGGAGTCTTGTTGCATCAAAAACTGGACAAAAACCTTTTTCATAGAATTCAAGATCATGCTTTAATGCTTCAGGAAAAATGAATGCTTTTGCAGTTCGCATATACAATGTTTCGCTTTTTAATTCATCTTCTGTAATTGAGATAATTCTCTTTCCAGCTTTGGCTACTAATTTCGCTTTTATTAAAGTATGAAGATAACGATAAATAGTTTTATCTGATTTCTCCTCTCCACTTTTCTTAAAAAAGGCAACTAAATCCATAATTGTCATAGGTCCCATTTGAAGGTATTTTAAAACAGGAAAAAGATTTTCATCTCGTATTACTTTTGATGTTTTATCATCTTCTATGACTTTTACGATTTTTTGTGTATATGTTATTACGTCTTGCGAATCCATTCTATCAGCGCTCCTTCCTTCTTTTTTCTAGGCTTTAATTCATTTCGAATTTAGGGGCTTTTAATCCATATTTAAGGATTGTTTCTCATCTATATATTATATGATTCTTAAAGTATATAAATTTATTTCTTAATACTCTAAAACGAAATTCTCAATAGAATGAGAAAATTTATATACGAGTATGAGAATAGTTTCCTACCAAAGTGGTAAAGTTTGGGTGAAAAAAAGTGAAAGAGAAGAAAAATATCCCCACAAAAAAAGATGGTAGAAGAGATATAGACAAAGTCAAGATTATCTTAACAATGTTTTACTCAGATGGTTTGATTTAATCACTAAAAAAAATTAGAGGTAGATAGAAATGAAAGAAACCAGGAAATTAAAAAATGAGATTAAGAAGCAACTTGTTCCCTTATTGGGAAAGAAAAAATACTAATCATTAAAATATTGTAACACGAAGGGTCCACATTGAATAATAAAAAGCAAGATTACAAAAAGAAAATCCAAGCAGATAAAAATAAAACCAGAATGTAATTCGCACTATTTACTGGCAGATGAGAACGCTCCTTTCCATGGGGAGCGTTTTCAATCTCCAATAAGATAAATAAAACCTATTTTTCAGCATTAACGAATGGTTCAGTTGTGACTATTCTTCAGGTTCTTCTTCACTTTTCCAGAACCGAAGACTCCTCTTGATTTTTAGCCATTCTTCTTTGAATTCGCCAACCCATACTATTCCAATAGTGTCTGGACCAAGGTGAGTACCAATTACGGGACCGATTTCCCATACGAACACTTCTTTGGGAGCCTTTGAAAGTTTTTTCAGATAATTCGCAACTATGTCAGCTTTCTCTTTATTATCACAGTGACCAACAATAACTAATTCTGTTAAATGATTCACTGCGATTTTTCGAGAGATTTTTCTCATATGTCTCATTAGTTCTTGTTCTTTGCGAACTCTTCCTGGCGAGGCGATTAATCCATCTGTAACAGTTACAAGCGGTTGGAAGTTCAATGCTGCACCAACTAAATATTTCCCTCTGCTTATTCTGCCGCCTTTATGTAGATACTTCAATGTGGGACTACCACCAAAAACTTGAGTGTGTGGTATAGTTTTATTTACGAATTCTAGAACTTCTTCCTTTGTAGCTCCTTTTTCAATCATTCTTGCTGCGGGTAGGATTATTAAGCTCATTGTTATCGAGAGAGTGTTTGTATCAATAAGAGTTACTCGCTCATCATAGAATTGTTTCTTTACCATTGAAGCAACAGAAAATGTTGCACTTAGCTTATTACCAATACTAAAGAAGAGAATTTCTTCGTATTCCTCTAATGCTTTATCGATAGCTTCTTTGAAGGCTTTTGGAGCAGGAGCTCCTGTAGTTGGAAATTCTCCTTCTCGAAGGCGAGTATAATATTCCTTATTGGTAATGTCCACATTTTGATTCTTTATTTCGTCTCCGAAAATTACTTTTAATGGAACTGTTGCGATATTGAATTTTTTCAAATACTTAGGATCCATGTCGCAAGTAGAATCAGCAACTATTCCTAACTTCTTTTTTGTGCTCATATTATCAAATTCCTATAACATTATGAATTGAAAATATCTAATAATAGGTATAATTGGAAACACATTTTTCAAAAGAAAATGTGTAATAGCAAGGAATATCTCTTATAATAAAATGATTGCTTTTGTAATTTTTTATTTTTAACGGTTAAAACTCTTTTCTAACTACTTATAATCACTCCGTAGGAATAGAAACCTCATGAACATGCACCCATTCCACTCCATTTGCTGTATCGTCTTTTTTTCGGAAAAGAGCTGAGCTTAATCGGGCATTTAATTCTCCTCCTACTTCTCCCCATTCTTCATAAATTACTAAACACAAATTACCTTCTAGTAAGCGACATTCAATATTCTGCACCCATAGTCGATAAGGGATCTCATCGGTTTTTCTGGATCCATAACCACTTTTAATTTGAGCAATGATTTGCTCTCGAGAAGATACTTGACCTGTGGGGGAAATCAACATAAATTCTTCACTCAAAGCATCCTCTAATCGCGTAAAGATTTCATCTATATTTTCAAGTTCTGCTTTAAACCATTCTTCAAAAAACTTGTGTAATTCAATTACTTCTTTCTCACTTTGTTTTTTCATTGTCTTTTAACCTCATTTCTCTCTTTGTATTCTGCTAAAACTGCAGATGTAATAACCAATTTTCTGGAAAAAGGAAAGTAGGTTATTACTAAACCAATTCTATCATTTTTAGTTTTTCAACGTTTTTATCTTCAACGACATTTGAATTTGTAGGCCACCATACTATAGGTGTTGGTGTGATTACCTTTCCTTCAACATCCAAGAAGTCACCAATGAAGTATTTCCGAACTTTTTCCTTCCACTTGACTGACCAACATAAAAGTATGGACTAATAGATTGCCAATTATAGCCCAACCCCGCAAAATATCAAAGGAAATAATTCGTTCGCTCATAATGGCAAGTCTAAGGTATTACCATAAAAAAAACTATCTGTTAAAACATGGTTTTCGAATACACGGGGGTGAGGAAGCTATTTCAGATATCATCAAGATCAAGGATTAAGATTGCGAAGAAATTAACAAGCAGGGCAATCTTCTGATATGTTGTTCCAAATACTTTCAGAACACTATTATCTGTTAATTTACCAAGGGCATAAAAAACTACGAACAATACTAATACTACAAAGACGATAACTGATGTTATTGAATCCAAGTAGAAATCCTTAGTTCTTTCAATAGTAGCTGATTTGTATTTTCTTGTAAAACGAAGTCTTTGATGAACAAAATTCAGAAATCCAAAAGCTACCATGAATAAAGCCGCTCCTATACCATGAAGAGGATGAATTCTTGGTTGATCTTTAGGGATGCCGACACCAATTGCTCCGATAAACATGATGAAATTCAAGAAGCTTTTCCAATAGTTGAATTTTAATTTTGGTTTGAAAAGGTAAACTATTGCAACTACTAATGAAATTAGAGCGCAGATTCCAAATCCAATGGATATAATTAATGATGAGATGTCATTTGGAAGAGTTTCATGCTCACTTACTCGAGCACCAAGATTACTGATAAATTCTTGAAAGAACTCATACGGTTCGGGATACCATATCCATGCATAGGCAACAGTCAGCAACATAGCAGAAGCGAAAATCCAATATAATATCCGAATTGCTTTTTTTGTTCTTTTCTCTGGGATTTGATCATCAGCAACAATTGAAGTCATGAGATTCACTTGACAATAGTAAACTTGTAAATATAAAAAAATTTCACTCTATTTTTCGAGTTGAAAAAAAGAAAAAGGAAACAAGAAAACCTGCTGAAATCACATGTCGTCTACATCTAAGAAGTAAACTGCAGTGAAGTCAATTATTAGCAAGAGTTTCTGACCTAATTCAGCTAAATAGATAGGAACATCTCCGGATGCCACTCTCTCAAGAACATAAAATAATATGAATATCAAAAATGCTCCAAACACCAATCCAGTCATAACAACATCTGCATAGAAACCCCAAGTTCTTTGCGGTCGTTTTGGACGATGCTTTGTAACAAATCGATATATTTGAGCATAGAAATTAAAGAATGTGAATCCTAAAATGAAGATAAAAGCACCAGTACCATGAATAATATGTAGTGTTGCGTTTATTCCAGGAATAGCAATACCGACTGCGCCAATAGTTAGTAATATATTAAAAAATCCTTTTGCAATATTGAAGTCAAGAGTTGGAAAAATGAAATAGATAATTGCGACAACTAAAGTATTTAACCCAACAATAGAAAAACCAACAGTAAAAATAATGGAAGAAGTAATGTTATTGTGACCCTCTTGGCTTAATCGTGAACCTAATGCACTAATGAATTCCTGAAAGAAATCATAACGTTCTGGATAATATATCCAACATAATGCAAGCGTGATTGTAACAATGATTGGAATTAACCAAACAAAAATTCGAAGAAGTTTCTCTAGTCGTACTTTTTTCGCATCCATTAAAACTTGATAGTCAGAAGTCATAGAAACCACTTAGAAAAAGATATGCTTGCTGAATTATAAAAACATACCCAAATTTTGTCAGAGATGATTAATCAAGTGCTAATTCTGTTATCAACCTAAAATCGTTAACAACAAGAAGGTACCGACGAGAATTAAAGAAAAAAATAAGGTCCAAATACACCACTTAACATT
>DAOVHJ010000178.1 GCA_030671945.1 Candidatus Heimdallarchaeota archaeon | reverse complement strand
AATGCTGTAGAGAGACTTTTCCTTTTTCCTTTTATAAAATCAATATTAATGTCAGGAGCTCCCGATTGAGACAGCTCTTTTTGTACTTTGTTTGTAATACTACTGTGAATATTAGAAGTTAAATTAGAAATATAACTACCCAATGAACCTAAACCTTCAAGTTTTTTTTGGACTCCTGCTATATGTTTCTCAGCTTTCTTGAGCGATTCTTCCATATGAACCATATCTGGAAGGTCATGTTTAGCCTTTTCAATATCTTGAGCGATCTCAGGTCGTTTCTCTTCTAAGGCTTTCGAAACAGTTGCGACCAGGTTTTTCGCCCAATCACTGAAACTAGAGCTTTCTTTAGTAACCCTTTGAAGCACCCAATCATCATTGATAATAAATTCAGGCATCTTAAAACACTTGAATAAACTATGAATTACACAATAAAAACTATTCCTAGTAATTTCTGACTCTATAAGAAAAATCAAAATACAAAATACAAAAAAAAGAAAAAAAGAAAAAAAGAAAAAAAGAAATTAGCCTATTTGACTAATTTGTTTAGCTCAATTTGTACCCAATAAATAACAATTGGGGAAAATACTATGCCAAGAATAAGAATCATCATGAATTCTTGATCTTTATATTTCACGATTCGATACCATTCTTCTAAGTATTTATACAAGTAGTAATAATTGACAATGGGTATAAATATAAACCAAATTGTTGGTAGTTCTGCACCCAATTCTGTTAATTCTTTACTTGTTTCAAAAAGCCAGTATAGCATATATAGTCCGCATGTTAAGAACGTGAAGACTAATACCATCATAGGATCTCTTTCTTTAACCATTTTTAATACCAACTACCTTGATATGATAGACAAATAAAACGCTATTATATATTAAAATTTAGGAAGAGCATTGAGAATGTAAATGGTGAATTTTTACAAAAATTGCTCAAGGAAAAGATTGATAAATAATAAAATTAGAAATTAAGGATGTTGACGTTGTAGTCAATATTAATTGAGGTAAAAAAAATGGCAGGAGAAACAGATAAAATAGTAAATATTTTAGTATGCTTTTTCTTAGGCTATCTTGGCATCCACAGATTCCTTAAAAGCTTTTGGCTTTCAGGTCTAGTCTGGTTATGTACTGGTGGACTTTTTGGAATTGGATGGATTATTGATCTTATCTGGATTATTTTAGATAAACCATTAATCTGGCCAAAATAACCTTACAAACTATTACTATCAATGAAATCTATTCATTGATTCTCTTTTTTTTTTTCTAATAAATAATTCAATTTCTAAATGCTATCTTTGAAGTCGATTAATTATTTGATATGTTTATTCAAATAGGAAACAATTATAATTGATATAGACTAACACGAATTAATCATTACTTAACGTAATGAATATGGTGAAAAACTATGGCAGGAGAAACAGACAAACTCGTAATGATTTTAGTGACATTTTTCTTGGGCTATTTAGGAATTCATAGATTCCTAAAAAGCTATTGGCTTTCCGGATTAATTTGGTTATGCACCGGTGGTTTATTCGGTATAGGTTGGATTATTGACCTTATCTTTATAATTCTAGATAAACCATTATTCTTTGCCAAATAAGAAAATAATTTTCAATGAAATTTTATTTCATTGATCTCTCTTTTTTTTTCTATTTTTCAATAAGTAATTTAACTGTAAATGAAAAAAGTTAATAATAATGGATTTGACCGTTAAAATACCTATTAGGAGGAAATGAAATGATAAACTGGAGGCGATGTTGGGTCTTCGCCTTGGCTAATACTACTTTCTAGTTTTCTATCCCAAATTATACTAGGTTTTGAGAAAATTCTTTCTTTTGATATTAATGACCCTAAAAATTATCGAAGAAATCAAGAAATCATTGAGTTGAAAACTAATTCTATATTATGTCTTATTAGCCAAGCTTTTGCTTTTGGGTATCCAGAACCGTTATCATCTGGAAATCATAATAAGAGAATTACTGGTAAAATAGACTATCATAGAACCAGCAAAAAAGCTTTTAACGTCTTTTGTGCGACAAAACAAAGAAAAAAGCGAATAATCCAGAGTGAAAATCGCCGCAAGCATTTGCTGAGAAGGATAAATGATATTCTTTACATTACAAAGGAGAAATGGAAGGAGCAATTAAGATGAGCAAGAAAAAAGATAAAACAAAAGAGCAAGGACCACAGCCCAAATTAGATAAGCACTATAACATTTCTGAAACGGAAAGAAAGTTACAGGATCTTTGGGCATCAGAAGAACACTACAAAGAAATCTATAGCTTTGACTTTGAGGATACAGAAAAACCCTTGTTTGCAATTGATACTCCCCCACCATTTACTAGTGGGATTTTGCATATGGGTCATGCTTATTGGACTTCTATTTCAGATCTGATTGGTAGATACAAGCGAATGCAAGGGTTCAATGTTATTCTTCCGCAAGGCTGGGATTGTCAAGGATTACCTACTGAGCTTAAGGTTCAATATAAATGGAATATTCCCCGTTCAAATCGTGAGTTATTCAGAGAAAAATGCAAAGAATGGACTCGAGAATTGATCGATGATATGAAAGATTCCATGAAGCAAATTGGTTACCGACCTGATTGGGAGAAATTCGAGTATCGAACAATGGATCCTGAATATCAAGCTACTGTTCAAAAAACATTGCTACAAATGCATTCAGCAGGTGATGTTTATGTTGATAATTTCCCCAATATGTGGTGTACTTATTGTGAAACAAGTATTGCCCAAGCGGAAACTGGTTATCTTGAGAAGAAAGGTTTCATGAATTGGGTCAAATTCCCAATAATTGGTGAAAAGGACCTATTTATTGAAATTGCTACTTCAAGACCTGAACTCATCCCTGCTTGTCAAGCAATTCTGATTCATCCAAAAGATAATCGTTACAAGAAATTCCATGGGAAGAAAGCTCTAATACCTATACTTGAAAAAGAGATTCCAATTATCATTGACAAAGATGTTGATATGGAATTCGGAACTGGAGCAGTAATGAATTGTACATATGGTGATGAACAAGACATTAAGTGGCAGCAAAGACATAGTTTACCAATCTCAAGTATTATTTCACCAGGTGGTTTCATACAAAACACCGGATTACGTTACGATGGAATGCTCATTAAGGATGCTCAAAGAGAAATTTCCATAGATTTGAACAAAAAAGGATTCATGGAAAAACAAGAAAGAATCAAGCATAGAGTTCTCTGTCATACTGAGCGAGGAGATTGTGAGACTCCGATGGAGTTTCTTACAACAAAACAATATATGATTAAAATCAAGGATTTCGCTCCTGATTTAATAAAAGCTGCAAAGAAAATGAAGTGGTACCCAAGTTTCTATCTAAGAAGAGCAACTGATTGGATAGGTGCTTTAGAATGGGATTGGATAATCTCACGACAAAGATTGTTTGGGACACCAATACCTTTCTGGAGTTGCAGTGATTGTAATGAAGTCATCGCTCCTCCCAAAGATTCAGAATTTCCAATAGATACATCGATAACACCACCGCCAATTAAGAAATGCTCCAAGTGTGGTTCCACAAATATCAAAGGAACACAAGATATTTGTGATTGCTGGGTTGACTCAAGTCTAACAGCATTAATTATAACAAGATGGTTTGAGGATCCTGAATTTGCTAAAAAATGGATCACAAAAACTTCCCCTGCAATTCTTAGATTACAGGGACATGATATCATTCGAACATGGTATACTTACACAACTTTCAGAACATTGAAACTCACCGATGGATTATACCCATATGGCAATGTTTTGATTAATGGGCATGTTCTCGGTCCGGATTCCATGAAAATGTCTAAATCCAAAGATAATTATGTTGACCCTCGAGATGGTATTGAGAAATTTGGAGCAGATGCCATTAGGCAAACAATATTAGGTAAGAAAGTTGGTTCAGACTTTCCTTTCCAATGGGATAAAGCTCAGTATGGTAAATCTTTCTTACAAAAATTGTGGTCTGTTTCAAGATATCTCAGTATTTTCATTGATGATATCCCTGAGAGTAAACCAAAGTATTCTCCGATAGATATTTGGCTGCTTTCTGAGCTCGAATCAGCAAGAAAGGAAATCACTAGAACTATGGATATTTATGAGTTTCATACAAGCTTGAAGATGATTCATGAATTCACTTGGAGTAAACTCTGTGATAATTATTTAGAAAGTGTAAAACCCATCTTTAGATCTGAAGATTTAGCTCGTTCATCTACTGTTAAACAAATACTCAAAGACACTTTATGGTCAGTTTTACGTCTATTAGCACCATTCTGTCCACATATTACTGAAGCAATTTACCTAAACATGTTCAAGGACGAAATCGGAAAAATATCTATACATGGAACTGATTGGCCAGCTAAAGACAAGAAAAATTATGATCCAGAAGAAATCAAGCTCGGAGCATTACTCATAGAAATCATAGCACTTGGGAGACAACAAAAAGCAACTATGAGGTTAGCATTGAATGAACCAATTAAACTAGCTACAATTGCCATTTCAAAAGAATATCATTCAAAGATTAAAGAACATCAAGAATTACTCAAATTACCTCTGCACATTTCCGAGCTAAAATTAACTTCCGGAGAAGAATTATCCATCAAGATAGAGAAAGATTAGAAGAATTATTCTTCTTTTTCTTCATCTTTTTTTAACTCATTGCCACATAATAGAAACCCTTTTGAATTATTTTTATTCACTTTAGTCGGTCCAGATGTACCAAAAAACTGGTGTGGTTTAAAAGAAATGATAGGTGAAATGTGGTTTTCACAAGTATTCGGTCAATGGGGATGGCTAATTGCTTTATCCATCGCTATTGGAGTAAACGTACCAATTTTTGTATGGGCTAGGATAAAAAGACATCTTACTCTTTTTGCGTGTTTAATGGCAGGTTTTTTCGGGATAGCTTATTGGATTATTCATCCGATTTTCTATGTGCTCCTGTTTGCATTTTTCATATCCAGTAGTATATTGACAAATTATCGTAAAAAGGATAAGAAAGACATCCAGGACAAATTCGAGAAAGGTGGAGAAAGGGACACCTCACAAGTTTTAGCAAATGGTTTAGGTGGATTCATTTTCGCTGTAGGTTATTTGTTAACCTTTCTTTTAACTACAAATATCATTATTTCAAATGCTTTTATTTTTGCATTCATAGCAACAATCGGAACTGTCAACGCAGATACTTGGGGTACAGAAATTGGAATTTTATCCAATGATCAACCATATTGGATTCTTAATCTCAGTAAAAAAGTGGATAGAGGAACTTCCGGAGGAGTATCACTAAAGGGCACTGCTGCTTCATTTATAGGAGCATTAATTGTCACATTAGTTGCATTATTAATTGAGATATTTTGGAAAAGTCCCGTGCCAGATGTTTCAACTTGGCAAATTTATCTCTTTATCCCCTTGACAAGTATTTTTGGTTTTATCGGGGGAATAATAGACAGTATGTTTGGGGCTTCTATACAAGGTTTCTTTGAGTGTACAGTATGTGGAAAAGGAACTGAAAAAAGAGAACACTGTGGCGAACCAACAAAATTGTTGCGAGGAAATGAGTGGTTTAGAAATGATCATGTTAATTTCTCAGCATCATTTATTGTTGGTATACTTATGTTTGGTGTTAGTTGTTTTGCATTTTTATTATAGGATTGAATTAATCTGCGAAAATCTCAACTATATCACCATCTGCTAAAATATGGTTTAAACCAACGGTTTGTCCCTCAAATTTTGCACTTGGGCCGTATATT